>CAZNQN010000043.1:8870-10769 GCA_964574925.1 uncultured Phycisphaeraceae bacterium
ACTCCGCTCGGGTATTCGGGCCTAATTGTCGATTTCGCACACGGGGTTAAAGTAAGGGTTTAGCGTCGAAGTTTTTGGTTTCTCGTGTGTGGAGGATTTGGGGCCAAGGTGCTTGGGCCGTCGAGGCGCGATCACGCAGCAGTCCCTTGACCCGAGTTAGGTTTATATATATATTAACAGTGGTTTGCCGGAATGGCCGATAGGGTGGTATACGCAGGGAGGGTTCGGACCGTCGAGTGGGCGGTTCGTCGGGATAAGAAGATCCCCGGGCAGAAGGGGTGGAACAGGCTGAACAAGGAAGAGCGGACCAGGCTTTTAGCTCGGATCAAGCGCATCGGTGATGAGGAAAAGGTCTACAACCAGGAAGTCTTCAAGAAGGAAAGGGGGGACATTTTCGCAATCAAGATTTTCAAGGTTCGGATCTACTGCTTTTTCACGAGCGACAACCGTCTCGTGCTCACTCATGTAGTCAAGAAAAAGCGAGACAAGGCCGACCCGAAGGAACTTAAGCGCGCCGAACACATTCGACGTGAATGCATCAACGAAGAATAGGAAACGGGGAGACGGAACGATGGAAACACTCTTGGAGCGTGAACTTCGTGATCCTGAGTTTTCGCGTCTGTTTGCGCAGGAAGAGTTGATCCTGGCTGCTACGGAGCTGGTGGCGGAGACGATGTGCAACAACCAAATCAACAAAGCGGAGCTTGCCCGCCGGGTGGGCACCAGCAAATCGAACGTCACTCAGTTGCTGGCCGGAACACGGAACATGACGCTCCGCACGCTGGCGGATCTGATGTTCGTGATGGGGAAGCGAGTCAGGCTTTCTGCGCGAGACGCCGGGTGGATGCGCAAGGGAGACGAACAGTCTCTTCCCTCCCTCACCCTGCGAATGCCCGAAGAACCGTCTGTGAAATGGTGCAACGAGGATCTGACTACAGGACCGGCCGGACAAGCCGCCTGACGGCAAAGCGAAGACGAACAAGGGCATTCGTGCCATGACGAAAAAGCAAACACTTGCGCAGCGCGGTGAACCACGCCCGTCCATGCCGGAAGGCGTTCGTGAGCTTTACGACACAGTCCGAATCAGGGACGTTGCGCTCGTCCAGTGCGAAGCCCGTGTGTATGCCCCCCCTCCGAAAACGTTGTATCTTGAAATGGGGAGAAAGGCCGAAGGACTGCGTACGGCGTCCCCGCCGGAACTGAAAGCCACTATCGAGTTCAGGTTGGTGGGACGTTCCTCTGAAGAACCCGACGCCTCTGAAGTTTTTTCGATGAAGGCGATGTTCGAAGCACGGTATCTGCTGCCTGAGGACGCCAATCCAAGCGAAGAGGCCATCGCCTTCTTTGCCTGCACCAATGGGGTTTTCAACCTTTGGCCTTATTGGCGAGAGTTCGTCCAGTCGATGGCCTCGCGCATGGGGCTGCCCCGTCTCACCGTTCCGACCTACCGGATCGAAGAGGCCTTTACCGGGCCGGGCACCGTGGAGCGTCGCACAAGACGTCGTCGCACCGCTTCACGTTCGGCCCGTTCCCGGTAGGCTCTTGCTCCTCCTGCGATCGCCGCTAACCTTTCCGGTCTACCGTAGGTTCCTGGATCGAAAAGAAGGATATGGCCCCCACCGACATAGATGAACTTCGCCACAGACTCCAGCAGATTGAAGAAGGTGTGCGCCGTCAACTTCACGAAGCTACGGCCATCGACGCGCTGCGGGCGTTCGAGACGAGCGTGCTGGGCAAGAAGGGCACGCTCGGATCGCTGGTGGGGACGATCCGCCAGTACCCGCCGGAGGTCCGCGGGCAGGTGGGCCAGGCCATCAACGAGGCCAAGACGCGGGTCAAAACGCTGATCGACGAGCGGATGGCCGCCCTGAGAGCGGCGCAGGCCCAGGCGGAGGCGCG
>CAZNQN010000044.1:0-1666 GCA_964574925.1 uncultured Phycisphaeraceae bacterium
GTCGACACCCGTCGGCGCGCGTGCCCGCACGCCTGCCTGTGCGTTGCACGCAGACAGGCACAGGCAGACGGGCGCGGTTCGGTTCCGCGGTGAAGGTTTCGTTCGGCGACTACGGCTCGCTCCAGTGATTGCGGCGCAGGTCGGTTGATACTCCCCGTTCGTCGTACGATGTTTCCTTCACGGTTGCGACGGGGGCTCGAGGATGCGCCACCGGCCGTGCTCGTCGTAGATGAAGTGGTATACGTCGATGTCGCGCTTGCGCAGTTCGCTGTTGACGCCGTCGATGGAGAGGATGACCTTCCGCTGCCAGTTGAGGGGGATCTTGCGCACGTCGAGGGAGAATCCGGTGACATCGTGGGTGTCGATGACGATCTTGTTCCGTGTCCGATCGAACCCGGCGCGAGCCCAGCCGCCCTCGGAACCCTCGCGGACCTTCTCCACGCGAAGCCAGCGTTGCGCCTCCTCCAGACCGGCGGGAATGGGGTGGTCGAAGGGGGAGGGACGTTGGACGGTGGCGGCGCCTTTTTCCACGGGGGGCGGCGCCGGGGTGTTCGCGGTCGTTCCGCGATCGGCCGCCGGAGGATGACAGCCGGGGGCGCAGATCAGCCAGATGACCGCAAGGACGTTCCGCCGGTATCGCCATCCGCCGGCAATCCGTTTGCGAGTTTTTTCGTTCTTGTGCGCTGAGCCGCGGGCTTCAGCCCGCGCGATGTGTCGAGCCTCCGTGCGAGTCCAACGCGGAACACAGCGGGCCATGATACGGGGGAATGCCTGATCGTTCTTCAACGTGGATCTCCCTCGACCGTCCGGTTCGGGGCGGTGTGCGGGGTCTCCGCCCTGCCGGTTGGAACCAGTATGACCGGGACGGTTGCGTTGTCACGTCTTCTTCGGTACCGTCGCCGGGCTTGGAGAACGGCGATGGGACGAGATCGAGATTCGATGCAGGCGCGTTCGACGACGATCCTGTCCGTTCGGCGGGGACGGGAGGCGGCCATCGGCGGGGACGGACAGGTCACCGTAGGGGCGACGGCGATCAAACACGACGCGACCAAGCTCCGTCCGCTGGCCGACGGGACCGTCTGGTGCGGCTTCGCCGGTTCCGCGGCGGATGCCTTCGCCCTGTTCGAGCGGTTCGAGGCCAAGCTGGAGACGTACAAGGACAATCTTCGCCGGGCGGCCATCGAGCTGGCCAAGGAATGGCGGACCGATCGGGCGTTGCGTCGCCTGGAATCGCAGATGATCGTCGTCTCCACGGATGCGACGTTGATGATCGGCGGATCGGGCGACGTGATCGAACCGAGCGACGGGGTGGTGGGCATCGGGTCGGGGGGCATGTACGCGGTGGCGGCGGCCAAGGCGCTGATGGCTCATACGTCGATGTCCCCGGCACAGATCGTCCGCGAAGCGATGAAGATCACCGCCGAACTGTGCATCTACACCAACGATCGGATCGTGGTGGAGACGGTGGGCGGAGGATCGGCGTGAACGGCTTCCCGATGGAAGGCGCGGTTTTCCCGCCGACTGTTCTTCGTGGGGTGGACCGGTGGAAGGGGGCGGTGGTCGGATCGACAGGCGGGCAGAGGCGGTGGCCGGCATGGAACTGACGCCGCAACAGATCGTCGAGGCGCTGGACCTCCCGCACGACCTGAGTCGCCATCCACTGTTC
>CAZNQN010000044.1:1676-9269 GCA_964574925.1 uncultured Phycisphaeraceae bacterium
GCGCTGGACCGGCACATCGTGGGGCAGCAGGCGGCCAAGCGGGCGGCGGCCATCGCCATCCGCAACCGCTGGCGACGCCGGCGTCTGCCCGAAGCCCTCCGCAAGGAGATCATGCCCGCCAACATGATCCTCATCGGACCCACCGGCGTGGGGAAGACGGAGATCGCCCGCCGCCTGGCCGGTCTCGTCAACGCCCCCTTCATCAAGGTGGAGGCGACCAAGTACACCGAAGTCGGCTATCACGGGCGCGATGTGGAAAGCATGGTGCGCGATCTGCTCGACCTGGCCATCCACATGGTGCGCAACGAGCAGAAGCAGGTGGTGAAGGAGGAGGCGGAACGGCTGACGACCGAGCGGCTGCTCGACGCCCTGATGCCGTCGGCGGGGGGCGAGGTCGGATCCGACGCGGAGGCGGCGGAGCGGCGCCGTCGCAGCCGGGAAAAACTCCGCGCCCGCCTGCTCGACGGCGAACTGGACGACCAGATGGTGGAACTGGTCGTGGAGTCCAAATCACCCCCCATCGGCATCATGACCAACGTGGGACTCGATCAGATCGACCCGGACATGCAGAACTTCCTGGAACGGTTGATCCCGCCGGAAACCAAGCGGCGCATGGTGCCGGTGCGCGAGGCGCGGCGGATCATCTACGAGCAGGAATGCGACAAGCTCATCGACCGCGACAAGGTGACGGAACTGGCGATCCAGCGCACCGAACAGAGCGGGATCATCTTCCTGGACGAGATCGACAAGCTGGCCGGTCCGAATCACACGCACGGCCCGGACGTCTCCCGCCAGGGCGTGCAGCGCGATCTGCTGCCGATCATCGAGGGATGCACGGTCAATACGCGGCACGGCCCGATCCGCACCGACCACATCCTGTTCATCACCGCGGGGGCGTTTCTGGGCAGCAAGCCTTCGGACCTGATGCCGGAGTTGCAGGGGCGGTTGCCCATCCGCGTCGAGCTGGAAGCGCTGACCGAGGAGGACTTCGTCCGCATTCTCACCGAGCCGGAAAATGCACTGACCAAACAGCAGGCGGCCCTGCTGGGGGCGGAAGGGGTCCTGTTGGAGTTCGACGAGGGGGCGATCCGGGAGATCGCCGCGACGGCCTACCGCGTGAATCGCTCCGCCGACGACATCGGCGCCCGCCGACTGATGACGGTGATGGAGCGTGTGATGGAGGAGATCAGCTTCGACGCCCCCGCCCGCAGCGGCGAGACCATCCGCCTCGACCGCGAGTACGTCCGCCGCCGCCTGCAAGACATCGCCGAGGACGTGGATCTGACGCGGTTTATTCTCTGATCGGTGGCCGCCTACGGCTGTTCGGAAACCGTGAAGTGGGTGATGGCCAGGCCCGCCCGGCCCGTCTTGCCGTTCTCCACCTTGGCCGCGATCAGATACGTCCCCGCCGGCAGCGGGCCGATCTGGGAGACCACGTCGCCGGTGGTGCGATTGCGGATGACGAAGTTGGTCCCCGGGTGGAGGAGGGAATACGCCCGGCCGACCTGGAAGGTGCCGTCCTCGGCCTTGATGGCATAGGCCACCTTGGAACCGTCCACAGTATCGAGGCTGTCCAGGGTGCAGGCGAAGTTGGTCGGGTTTCCGAGCAGGTCGGGAAGGGCCTGTACGCGGAAGGTGGGCTCGGGACGGACGGGTTCGTCGATCACCCACTGGACCTGGGGATTGCCGTCGCGTTCGACGAAACGTCCCTCGTGGTCGTCGATGTAGATCCAGGCGGCCGGTCGGAAGGCGTCCTGAAGATCGGGGGTACCCCGCCCGGCGCGAACCGTGGGATTGTCGTCCAGGGTGAAGGCCGCCCGCTGGACGACCTTTTCGGATCGGGCGTGGGAGGGGCCCCGCCGCTTGCCGGAGGCCGTCCCGCCCGTCGTCGCACAACCTGTCGCCACCAGAAGAATCGCCGCCACGCACCCGCCGTATCGCTTCATCACATCCGTCCTTCCATCTAAGGTCCAACGAGCCAACGAAACTGCCTGCGCCGTCCCCGGTGCCTTCGAAGATGGCGCCACCGGGGAGATAAACGCTACCGGTGGAAGCTGTCAAGCCGAACCGGCGGCCGGCGCTTCCCCACGTCTGCATCGGCTTTTCAGGGGGATTCGCTTTACGATCCCTGACCGGGGGGTAGAGTAACACGGCGAAAAACGGGGTCGGGCGAGGCGTCGGAGACGATTCACAGGGCACCGCCCGGGCCGGGACGGCCTCGGAGTGCGGGAGAGGGGAGACGACGGACGACCATGCGATCGAGCGAGATTCGGCAGCAGTTTCTGGACTTCTTCGCGGGCAAGGGGCATACCATCGTGCCCTCCTCGCCCGTGGTGCCGCTGGACGATCCCACGCTGCTGTTCACCAACGCGGGGATGAACCAGTTCAAGGATGTCTTCCTGGGGACGGGGTCCCGCCCCTACAAGCGGGCGGCCGATACGCAGAAGTGCATCCGGGCGGGCGGCAAGCACAACGACCTCGACGACGTGGGGCGCGATACCTATCACCACACCTTCTTCGAGATGCTCGGCAACTGGTCGTTCGGGGACTATTTCAAGAAGGAGGCCATCGCCTGGGCGTGGGAACTGCTGACCGAGGTGTGGGGGATCGAGAAGGACCGCCTGCACGCCACCTATTTCGAGGGGGACGAGAGCGAGGGGCTGGAAGCGGATGCCGAGGCGGCCGAACTGTGGCGAACCGTGACCGACATCGACCCGTCGCACGTTCACCCCGGCGGCAAGAAGGACAACTTCTGGGAGATGGGCGACACCGGTCCGTGCGGGCCGTGCAGCGAGATCCACATCGACCTGACGCCGGACAAGTCCGGGGCGGCGCTGGTCAATGCGGGCGATCCGCGGGTGATCGAACTGTGGAACCTGGTGTTCATCCAGTTCAACCGCGGCGGGGACGGGAAACTGTCCCCCCTGCCGGCGAAACACGTGGACACCGGGATGGGGTTCGAGCGGCTCTGCGCCGTGCTCCAGGGGATGGAGCAGGGGCGGCTGGGGCAAATCAGCAACTACGACACCGACGTATTCGCGCCCATCTTCGAGGCGATCCGCAAGCGCACCGGTGCCCCAGCGTATAGGGGGACCCTGCCGGGCGAGGAACAGAACCACGACCGCATTCAACAGCGCCGCGACTGGGATCAACAGAGCCGCGACCGTAAGGGAGCGGAAAGAATGCCCGGCCCTGTTCCGCAGGCTTATCTCATCACGTTTCACACCTACGGCACGTGGTTGCACGGCAACAAGCAAGGCTCGGTCGATCGGGAACATAACGTCTACGGGACGCCGTTTTTGTCGGAGGATGAAAAGCGGGAGCGGGACGAGTTCATCCGCTTGAAACACAAGCCGGTCGTGCTGGATGCGAATCGACGGACGGTCGTGGAGGCGGCGCTGGAGGAAGTGTGCCGCGTGCGCGGATGGACGCTTCACGCCCGCAATGTGCGGACGAATCACGTTCATGTCGTCGTGTCTGCCGATGTTCCGCCTGAAAGGGTGATGAATGATTTCAAGTCGTATGCAACGCGAAGAATGGTGGAGCGCGGTGTGTTGCAACCGTCCCAGAAAGCCTGGACACGACACGGAAGCACGAGATATCTGTGGACGGAGGACGCCGTCGCGGCGGCTTGCCGGTACGTTGCCGAGGCTCAGGGACCGGATCTGCCGTGGGCCAAGATCGAAGCGCTGAATCGGAGCGAGCAGCGCAGCGAACGCAGACCGCTCCCTCACGGTCGCGGCTCAGTTGGACGACCGTCCCGCAAGCAGGTCATGATCGACGTGTCGTACCGGGTGATCGCGGATCATCTGCGGTGTTTGGTGTTCGCCATCACCGACGGGGCCATGCCCGGCAACGAGGGGAGGGGGTACGTCCTGCGGCGGATCCTGCGTCGCGCCGTCCGCTACGGGCGGCAGTACATGAACAGGAAGGAACCCTTCCTGTGCGACCTGGTGCATCCGCTGGTGGCGCACATGGGCGACGCCTTCCCGGAACTGCGGGATTCGCCGATCCACGGCCGGCACAACCCCGACCGCGTGGCCGAGATCATCCGCGACGAAGAAGCGTCGTTTTTGAAGACGCTGGATCGGGGGATGAAACTGTTCAAGGATGCCGCCCGCCGCGCGCGGGAGAAGAAAGAAGGGCGAATCAGCGGCGAGGATGCCTTCAAACTCCATGACACCTACGGATTCCCCATCGACCTGACGCAACAAATGGCAGAGGAGCAACAACTGACCGTGGATTTGCGGGAATATGAGCGGTTGATGGAGGAGGCCAAGGAAAAAGCCAGGCAGGACAAACTGGGGCTTCTCAGTGAAATCCTGAGCATTCCCAAGGATCATTTATCTTCTGTGACGGATGATACTCCAAAATACACTGAGCGATCGATTGAAGCAAAATACCTTTTTGCTACCGGCGTGAGGTCAGATCAGGAGGATTTCTGGGGATCGAGGGGATTCGTCGGTCTTGTGTTCGATCGGACCTGTTTCTACGCCGAGCAGGGCGGGCAGGTGGGTGACAGAGGCGTCATCGAGTTCCCGCAAGTTCCTCCCCTCGTTGTTGAAGATACACTTTCGTCAGCAAATCATGTCATTCACCTTGTTGATATTGATCCTCTTCGGAGAACCAATTCGGAATTGGCCATCGGAACTCGTGCGCGACTTGTGGTGGATTGGGCGCGCCGCATTCCCACGATGAAGAACCACACCGCGACGCATCTGTTGAACTGGGCGTTGCGGGAGGTGTTGTGCCCGCCGCAGGAGCGGCAGCGGCCGCACGTGCAGCAGAAAGGATCGCTCGTCGATCCGGAGAAGACCCGCTTCGATTTCTCCCATCCCAAACCGCTGACCGACGAGGAACTGGAGCGGATCGAAGCACTGGTCAACGAGAGGATCGGGCGGAATCTTACGGTGTTCACCGCGGAGGTGGATCAACAAGAGGCGCGGCAGATCAACACCCTGCGGGCGGTCTTCGGCGAGAAGTATCCGGACGTGGTGCGGGTGGTGTCGATCGGGGCGCCGATCACGGAGGAGAACGCCAGGGAGGCGGGCGAATCGGACTGGTTGATGAAGAGCCCGGACAATCCGGAGTGGATGAAGTATTCCGTCGAGTTTTGCGGCGGGACGCACGTCGGGACGACGGGGGAGATCGAGCGGTTCGTGCTGACAGCCGAGGAGGCGGTGGCCAAGGGGATCCGCCGCGTGGTGGGCGTCACGGGCGAGGCAGCGAAACGCGCCGTCGAGACCGGCGAGGCGCTGCTGCGCGAGATCGAGACGATCGAGGCGAGATCGTCGGACGGCGAACGAGAAAGCCCCGGCGGCACCAGGGTGCCCGAAGAGCGCCGCGACGGAGGCGAACAGAGCCGCGACCATGGAAAACAGAGCCGCGACCGTAAGGGAGCGGACGAAGGTCGCCCTGCACGGAGCCGCGACCGCTTGCCTGTGCCTGTCTGCGTGCAACGCACAGGCAGGCGTGCCCGCACGCAGACAGGTGAGGGAGCGGACAAAGATCGCGCCGGACGCCGTCACCACCGTGAGGAGGCGGGTAACGATCGTGGCGGGCGCAGCGGAGATGATCGGGATGCGAGTCCGGCGGTGGAGCCGTTCCCGTCGGCGGAGGCGTTCGCCGGGGCACTTTCCGCGTTTCAGCGGAAGGTTGCGGAGGCGGTGATTCCGGTGCTGGTGCGTCGCCGGTTGCAGGAGCGGATCGCCGAATTGCAGAAGCGTCTCAAAACATGGCAGAAGCGGGCGGCGGCCGCTTCCGGCGGGGCCGTCATGGAACGGGCGGCGGCGTTGCTGGAATCGGCCGAGACGGTCGGCGGCGTGGCGATCGTGGCGGGCGAGGTGCCGGCTGCGGGGGCGGATGCTCTGCGCAAGGCGATCGACTGGGTGCGGAACAAGACGGAGGCGTCAGCCGTGCTGCTCGCTTCCGCATCCGGGGATCGGGTGACGCTGGTGGCGGGGATGAGCAAATCGGTGGTGGAGCGCGGGGTCAAGGCCGGGGATCTGATCCGCGAGGTGGCACCGCTGGTGGGGGGCAAGGGCGGCGGCCGGGCGGACATGGCCCAGGGCGGCGGCAGCGATCCGCAGGGCATCCCGGCGGCTTTGGAACGTGCGCAGCAGTGGCTCACCGAGCGGTTGGCGTAAAGGCGGGCGTCGCTTCTCCGTCGGGGCGGCTTACGCCTGTTTGACGCGCAGCAATTCGATGTCGGGGTAGTTGGCCTGTTGAAGGGCCAGCCGCCGCGCTTCTTCCGGATTGGACGCATAGATGCGGAACTGACGGACCGGCCCGGGCTTTTTGTCGCCGGGTTGTTTGTACTTGTAATAGACGATGAACGGTTTCAGCATGGCATCGAGTCTACGTCTGAGGGTCATTCACGGTTCGGGAACCCGTTGCGAACGGGCAACGTAGTATCGTCGGCGAATTCGAGGCGCCCCGACCGCAAAAGGTTCAGAGGCGGCGTCGTGCGCGGGTTCGACCCGCGGACGGACGCCTCGGCGCGGGCGGGCGTCTTCGCGTCGGAGGTCCGTCTTCCGACCGGCTCCGGGAGTCCGGGCGACGGGGGCTTACCGGACCGGGATTCTGTTCATCCGATTCCCCGTTCCCCGGCCGATTCCCCGGCGCCTCGGTTGCGGGCATTGTAGCGGTTTTTCCCGGTCGGTCGACCGCGCAGCCGGACGACGGCGAGAATCGTCCGTATAGCCGCGCAAAGGCCCGATTCGCCGCACCCTTTCGCGTTGACCGTCGAAACGGAGCGGTCGATAGGAAACAAGGAGGGCGGCGGCAGCGCGGTGCGCCGTGTGTTGATGGTGTTTTTCGGCGGTGCTAGAATCCTTGGCGGGGTCTTCTCCGGAGGACGATCCGCCGGCGCACGGTCGGCACCGGTCGAAACGCCTGATGGACGGGCGCGAGGCCGGCGCGGTCCCGGGGCGGGACCGACGGCCCGAGGCTCCCTCTCGGAGAGGGGGCGGAGCGGACGGACCTCGCTGATGAAGGAGAGGAGGCGCAGTTCTCATGTTTGAACGGTTTACCGATCGAGCCCGAAAAGTGATGGCGCTGGCGAACCAGGAGGCGCAGCGCTTCAATCATGAATACATCGGGACGGAACATATCCTGCTCGGACTGGTGAAGGAAGGTTCGGGCGTCGGCGCCAACGTGCTGAAGAACCTCGACGTGGACCTGCGGAAGGTGCGGCTCGAGGTGGAGAAGCTGGTCAAGAGCGGTCCCGAAACGGTGACCATGGGCAAGCTCCCCCAGACGCCGCGGGCCAAGAAGGTGATCGAATACGCGATCGAAGAGGCCCGCAACCTCAACCACAATTACGTCGGGACGGAACATCTGCTGCTCGGTCTGCTGCGGGAGCAGGACGGTGTGGCCGCCCAGGTGCTGATGAATCTGAACCTGCGCCTGGAGGACGTGCGGGAGGAGGTGCTCAACCTGCTCGGTGCCAGCGAGGAAGGCGAGGAAATCGGTGCCGGGGTGGGATCGGAACCCAAAAAGGGCAAGAGCAAGACGCCGGCGCTCGATTCCTTCGGGCGGGATCTGACCGAGATCGCCCGCCAGGGCAAGCTCGATCCGGTGATCGGGCGAACG
>CAZNQN010000044.1:9279-10573 GCA_964574925.1 uncultured Phycisphaeraceae bacterium
TGCCGCCGGCAAAAGAACAACCCGGTGCTTCTGGGCGAGGCCGGCGTCGGGAAGACGGCCATCGTCGAGGGGCTCGCCCAGCGGATCGTCAGCGGCGACATTCCCGAGTTGCTGGCGGACAAGCGCATCGTCGTGCTCGATCTGGCGATGATGGTGGCGGGGACGAAATACCGCGGTCAGTTCGAGGAACGGATCAAGGCGGTGATGAACGAGGTCCGCCGGGCGGGCAACGTCATCCTGTTCATCGACGAGTTGCATACGCTGGTCGGCGCCGGGGGGGCGGAGGGCGCGATCGACGCCTCCAACGTGCTGAAACCGGCGCTGAGCCGCGGCGAGATCCAGTGCATCGGCGCCACCACGCTGGACGAGTACCGCAAGTACATCGAGAAGGACACGGCCTTGGAGCGGCGGTTCCAGCAGGTGATCGTGGAGCCGCCCACGGCCGAGGAGACGGTTCGCATCCTGGAAGGACTGCGCGACCGGTACGAGGCGCATCACCGGGTGAAGATCACCGACGCCGCGTTGCAGGCGGCGGTAGAGCTTTCGGCCCGCTATATCCCGCGGGTGCAGCCGGACAAGTCGATCGACGTGATGGACGAGGCCGGTGCCCGCGTGCGGCTCAAGTCCATGACCAAACCGCCGGATCTCACCGAGCTGGAGCGGGAGATGGAACGCCTCAGCGCGGAGAAGGACGAGGCGGTCAAGAACGCCGATTACGAACGGGCGGCGCAGATCCGCGATCAGCTCGACTCCATCAAGCTCAAGAAGCGACAGCTCCAGAAGGAGTGGCGCGACCGCTCCAAGGAGATCGACGGCGTGGTGGACGAGGAGGTGATCGCGGAGGTGGTGGCCTCGATGACCGGCATCCCGCTGACGCGGATGGGCCGGGACGAGGCCGATCGGCTGCTCCAGCTCGAAACCGAACTGCACAAGCGGATCGTCAGCCAGAACGAGGCGGTCAGCGCGGTGGCGCGGGCGGTGCGTCGCAGCCGCAGCGGTTTGAAGGATCCGAACCGTCCGATGGGCAGTTTCATCTTCGTCGGTCCGTCGGGCGTCGGGAAGACGTACCTGGCCAAGTGCCTGGCCGAGTTCATGTTCGGCGATCCGGACGCGCTGTTCGTGCTCGACATGTCCGAGTACATGGAGAAGCACAACGTCTCGCGTCTGATCGGGGCGCCGCCCGGATACGTGGGGTATGAAGAGGGCGGTCAGCTCACCGAGCGGATCCGCCGCCGGCCCTATTCGGTGATCCTGCTCGACGAGATCGAAAAGGCGCACCCGGACGTCTTCAACA
>CAZNQN010000045.1:0-8488 GCA_964574925.1 uncultured Phycisphaeraceae bacterium
CAAGACGGAACCGGGCGTCTGCGGATGCGGACAGCCCGATGTGGACACCGACGGCGACAACTTCCTGGATTGCGAGGACGGTTGTCCGAACGACCCGGCCAAGATCGATCCGGGCGTCTGCGGATGCGGACAGTTCGAGCTGGATCTCGACACCGACGGTGTGATCGACTGCGTGGACAACTGCCCGTCGGATGCGAATCCGTTGCAGGAGGACGGCGACAACGACGGCGTGGGGGACGCCTGCGACCAGTGCCCCACGGAGGGTGGCGTGGTGGATGAGACCGGCTGTCCCATCCCGCCGGCATGGCGGTCCAACGTGGTGCTCTTCCCGCGATTCTCCGGGTACATCGCCCCGGAGATCTATCAGCTCACCTTCGGCGGAACGCTGACGACGGCCACGCTCGGCGTGACCGACTCTTCCGTGGGCGTCTTCGGGAATGACATCATCAGTCTCAACCCCGACGTGCCGCTGGGAACGCCCACGGTGGTGTTCAGCGTCTCCAACGGGTCCACCACGACGACCGATACGGTCGAGATCACGGTCTTTACACTGGAGATCGCGCGGGACGGGACGGCCACCTGGACGTTCGATTACACCCTGACCCGCGACTTGGACGATCCCTTCTTCCCGTCGACCGAGACCCGGCGCTACTTCGGCACCCAAACGGGCACGGTCACGCCGGACGGACGCATCATCAACTGGAGTCAGGTTACGGGCACGCTCGAGGTCTGCCCGGACCAGTTCACGTGCAATCGAACGGCGCTCGATCCGGCCGTGAACTGGCTGCTCGCACAATGGACGCTCCAGGCCGGACCGTGACATCGCCGCGGGAAACGTCCTCATGCCGACCGGCACGCAGGGTTCCGAAGCGCATCACCGCCCGACCGTCCTGTTCATGTGCACGGGCAACAGCTTCCGTTCGCAGATGGCCGAGGCCATCCTGCGACATCTGGCCGGGGACCGCTTCGAAGCGTTGAGTGCGGGCTCCCACCCGGCCGGTTTCATCCACCCCCTCGCGGTCGAAGCACTGGCGGGCATGGGCATCCCCATCGGCGAGCAGCGATCGAAAAGCTGGGACGAGTTCGCGTCCCGTCCGATCGACGCCGCCATCACCCTCTGCGATCACGCGGCCGGGCAACCCTGCCCGGACTTTCCGGGAGCGCCCTTGCGGGCCCACTGGCCTCTCCCGGATCCGGGCTCCGCCCCCGGCACCGACGAGGACCGCCTCGCCCTGGCCCATCAGGTCGCCCGCCGTCTGCGGCGCAAGATCGAAGGCTTGATCGCCCTCGACTGGTCGGGCGACCGCGGCCTCCTCGCCGAACGGCTCCGCTTTCTGGGCGAGATTTGATCCGCTTCCGTTCCCGGTGTCCGCGTTCCCTTGCCGCGTACCAGTGGTGATACCGCCGTTCTTCCCGCCCGGCGGGATCGAAACGCGCATTTCCAGTGCCCGATAAGTTCAGCTCCGGCGGTGCGGAACCGATGGATTCTTCGGACCCTGTACCCCGCCGCGTCGGGCAAGACGCCCGCTGCGCCGGGGTCAAGGCGACGGTCGAGACACGCAACAGGCATCCAGCAAGAAGGTAGACGGGACATGTACCGCGAATTCTTCGGACTGCGTTGTCGCCCCTTCGAGGACCGGGCCGACGCCCGTTTCTTCTACGCCACCCCCGACCGCGAAGAAGCGCTGGCGGTGATGGAGTACGAAGCGCGATACGGGGAGCGGATGGCGCTGGTCGTGGGCGAAGCCGGCACGGGCAAGACGTTGCTCATCCGGGCCCTGCTGGGGAAGCTGACGCCCACGGAACGGGCGGTCGTGCTGACGTGGACGACGGGCGACGATCCGGACCTGGTGCGGGAGACGGCCAAGGCGTTCGGCCTGACGCTTCCCGCCGAGGACGTGGAGAACCGCGAACAACGCGCCCTAAGCCGCATCCGCCGTGGGCTTTCCCGCCACGTCAAGGAGGGGCGGCGGTGCATCCTCATCATCGACCAGGCCGAAAACCTCACACCCCGCAACCTCTCGCAGCTTTCCATGCTTTCGGACCTGCACCATCAGGGGACGCGGCTGCTGAACATCATCCTCGTCGGTCAACCGCCCCTGCGCCATCTTCTCCAGCGGGACGAGTTCGCGACGCTCTCGCAGCAGGTCTACGGCGCGAAGATCCTCGCTGCGCTGAGCACGCAGGAGACGATCGCCTACATCCGGCATCGGATGCAGGTGGCGGGTTCGGCCGACCCCGATGTCTTCGACGAACAGGCCGCCCGTCTGATCCACGAAGCCTCCCAGGGGCTGCCCCGCATCATCAACCGGATCTGTGAAGCCTCGCTGGTGGCGGCTTACGGGGCTTCGTCCAAGACCGTCACGTGCGACATCGTCCGCGACGTGATCGCCACCTGCGGCGAGTCGATGCGGGAAACCGCGCCGTCCTCGAAAGGACAGGATGCCTCCCTCGCCGTCGCACCGTCGCAACAGACGGCGGCGGAACCGACCGCCGACACGGTGGAGCTGGTCGACGACCGCGAACTGCGCAAGATCGAGCAGGCCATCTCGCGGGCGGAGCGCATCGCCGGGGCCACCGATCAGGCCGTGACCCGCTCCGCCGACGTCGAGCAGAAACTCTCCTCCCTGCTGGCGGACGCGGAACGGGTGATCGCCACCGCCTCCGAGTCCGTGCGGTTGAGCACGCAATCCTGCGAGGACCTCGAACAGCGTCTGGTCGATCTGGGCGAGCGGGCCCAGTCGCAGTGCGGCACGATCGAGTCGCAGATCGCCGCCGCCCGCGCCGAATCGGGCGTGCTGCTGGAGCGGGTGCGCGGGCTTCAGCAGGTCTGCGCCCAGGCCCAGGAGATCGAAGATCGGTTGCAGACGTTCGCCCGCGGTCTGGCGAGCAAGGCCGATCTCGTCCAGGAACGCACCACCGCCCTGATGTCCGCCGTCGAAAGCGGACGCGAGGAGCAGGCCCGCCTGACCGAGTCGATCGCCCAGGCGCACAGCGTCAAGCAGGACGTGCAGGAAGCGGCGACCGCCGTCCGCGCCATGATGGCGGAAGCCAGGGCGGAAAGCGAACGGTTCAAAGAGGCCTTCCTCCTGGAAATCAAGCAGGCGTGTCGGGACCAGCTCGAAGCGATGTTCCGCGAGGTGGAGCAGGAGAAGAAGGCGGCCATCCAACGCACCCTGGCCGACTACGACGCCCAGGCCAAACAGCTCCTTGAGCGCACGAAACGCGAGCACGAGGCCATCCGCCGACAGCACGCCGACGACGTTCAGCGACACGCCCAGTGGCGGCGCGAATGGGAGCAGGAGATCGGCCGGGTCCGCCAGGAGATCGACCAGCGCATCGTATCGTTGCGGAAGACGATCGACGAAACCGCCGCCCGCCATGACGAACTCCGCTCGTCGGTGGGGTTCGTGATGAACGACATCGCGGAGGCGACCAAGCGGGTGGAGACGCTCTCCGGTCGCGCCCGCCGCTGTACGGAAGAGGCTCAGGCGGCCGTGGCGGCGTCGCAGGATGTCCACGGTCAGCTCGAGGAATCCACCTCCGCGGCGCGGGAGCTGGTGCAGCAGGCGGGCACCGCGAGCGAGCGTCTCGAGGCCGTCTGCCGCCGCGCCGCCGACACCCTCGCCCGCATCGCGGAAGCCTCCGAGCGGGTGGCGCAACTCCGTCCCCAGGCGGAAAACGCCCAGGCGCTGCTGACCGAGCTGGCGTCGCGGGAGGCGGCCGGACAGAAGACGCGCGAATCGCTCGAAAACGCCGCCGAAGCCGCCCGCACGCTCGCCCAGTCATTGCAGGCGGCGACCTCCGCCGCCGCCGACAAGATCGGGCGGCTCGATTCCCACCAGGCCGCCGCCCTCAACGTCATCCGCCGACTGGCCGAAGCCACCCGCGACGGACACGGCACCGTCGAACGCCTCGAACAGCTCGACGAAAGCTTCAAGAACTCCACCGGTGAGGTCCGCGCCGCACTGGAGCGGATGACCCGCGACGTGTGGGATCTCGCCACCCGTGCCGAAGCGCAGATCCAGCAACTCGCCCGCCACAGCACGGAAGCGAAGGATCTGCTCAAGACGTTCGAGGAGACGCGGGATCCCGCCCGCAGCGTCCTCGTCTCCCTCCGTGAGCAGGTCGCCCAGGCGCACGAACAGAACGAACTGCTGGCGTCTCGCTTCGACGAGGCCAAGGGGCTTGCCGAGCGGATCGGCGGCATCGCCCAACTGCTCAACCAGTCCAAGACGCTGGAAGCGGCGATCCGCGAAGCCACGGAGAACGCCTTGGCCGTGCAGGAACGGCTCGCTCAGATGGTCGAATCCGCGGACGATCACCTGCGGGTGCTGGACGACCGCGAAGCCGTCTTCCAGGGGATGGCCGAGTCCTTCGAGCAGATGAAACTCGAAGCGGAAGGCACCACCGATCGCTTCCTGTCGCGGATCGGCGAGATCCGCCGCACCGTCGAACAGGCCGAGACGCTCTGCCGCACCCTGGAGGAAAAGCGACGGGACATCGAGGCGCGTTTCGAGGACCTCCAGCGCAAGGCCGACCGCTTCGAACGGGCCATGGTCCGCGCCACCGAACGCCCCGGCGAAATCATCAGCGCCGCACAGGAACAGGCGGCGCAACTCCAGCGGGTCTGCTCGGCCGTGCGGAAGGTCTTCCGCGGGCTGGCCCGTGCGTCGCTGGAAGCGCGCGAACAATCGGCGGAATTCGAAGCCTCCTCCCGTCAGGCCCGCGAGCGGCTTGCCCGCCTGACCGCCGAGACGCAACGCGCCGCCCAGACGCTCCACGAATGGGTCGAAGAAGCCCTGCGTGTCCAGCAGCGCCTCGAACGGACGGTGGAAGCGGCCCCGAAGATTCAGGACACGCATCCGGCCCGCACGCTCCGTCGCCTGACCCGCGCGGTCGAACCCGTCTCCCGCCTGACGGACGCCGAGGGTCCGACCGGTCTGAGCGACCGCCTGGAGGTGCTCAAGGAACCCGATGCCGCCGGAACGACGCCCGAACCCGACGAAGAGCGTCCGCCGGCCGATCCGGGCAACATCGCGCAACTCATCAAGGAAGCCCAAACCGCCGTCGAAACGGTCGATCCCTGACAGGCCGGTTCGAGAACCATGCCTTCGCCCGGCGGTCTCGGGCGACGGCGAATCCGCAGACCTCCGGGCAAGGCGGGGAGCGGGGCTTTCGGGCGCTTCCCGATTTTGTGTTCCGAGCCGCGGGTTTCATCCCGCGCGATGTCTGCGCTTTTCGTCCGCAGCGGGTGGGGATAGGCCCGGCCTGCGTTTTTGAAATATCCACCTGGAAACGAGGCGCCGCCGGTGCACGCCTGCCCGACCCGACCGCGTTTCAACTCTTTACGTGGCGGCGACCCTCAGGGAACTTTCCTGCGGGCACGGCCGGGCAACGGTTCGAGCGGGTCGGGGGGGACGTAGAACAGCGGCCGGTTGCAGCGGGGGCAGACCAACCCCTCGTCGCGGGGTTTCCAGTCCTGTCCGGGCAGGCGGACCTGGCCGATGACGGGCTGCCCGTCCGGATCGTTCACAAACCGGACTTCCACCTCATACGGGCCGTGCACGGGGCAGGCGAAGCGTCCCACGGCATAGGCCTTCGCCCCGCAGATCCAGCAGGTCCGCGCCCCTTCCTGTCCCGGGGCCAGGAAGACATGCCCGTTCTCGCAGTGCCACGGGATTTCCGCTTCGCGGAACGTTCGCTGGCGGGGAGGGGGTTCCGGCTGCCCGCGCCACAAAGCCCAGGCCAGCGGAATCAACCCCGCCGCCCCCAGGGTCACCACCAGCGTGGCGGCAGTCGTGGGCGAGATCCGCTGTCGCTTGATGCGTACCGTGGACACGGGTGCTGATTCCCCCGGTGTGGCGCCGGGGCGGTTGAGCTACTTCGTGGAAGGCGCCGGCCCCGTCCACCAGTACAGGCGATCGCGGGCAAACGAGTAGTGAAAGGCGCGAAGCTCGTTGCAGAAGGTGCACCCCCCGGCTGCACAATGATCGTAGTAGCGACGAACCGGCTCCCGCATCAGCGGCTTCGTTCGCGCCTTGCGAACACCGCCGCCGATGGTCAGCACGTGGATGCCGTCTCCGTGCCGCGTGGTCAGCCACGGCTCGACCGGACGACCGGAAAACGGATCGAACCCGTCGTCCCACGTCAGCAGGCTGTAATTGCGGAGCGGACCGGCCGCCCCGGCCATCTGCGTCCGGAACGTGGAACGGTCTGGACCGATGTCCGCCGCAAGGATGGTATCGGCCGGGCGGGTCGGGCGTTTCCGATCCAGATCCGCCAGCGCCCCGTTGCCGGCGGTCATGATGAAGCTGCTCAATCCGTAACTGGAATAGTCCGCCCGCACCTTCTCTTCGAAGCGGCTTCCTGCCGGAACCATGCGGTACCTGTAGGGATCCTTCGGACAGACAAGCACCAGCGGATCGGGTAACAGCGAGGCGCGATAGAGCTGGAGGAACCACGGCGTCGGCCGTCGCATCGCTCCGAACCGTGCTCCCGCTTCCACCACGGTGGGCAACCAGCCGTCGTTTTCCATTCTGTACATGTGCAGGCTGCGATAGACTTCCTGGAGGTTGTGCCGACAAACGGTCGCCGCCGCTGCGTCCCTGGCGGTCTTGAGCGACGGAAGAAGGATGCCTATCAATAGGCCGATGAGGGCGATGACGACGAGTAACTCGATGAGCGTGGTTGCACGGCGCCTGGACGCGCAACGCGCGCGGTCAGCGCTGCCTGTATTCCGCTCCCGAGAATACATGTTCCCCTATAACCTACCCCAACCGAGCAGCGGAAGCAACACTTTTTTACTCCTCGTCCGTTCCCGCTTCGCCATCGCCGGGAAACAAGCCGGCCCTGCCGATTCCCGTTTTCCGGAAAACCGCAAAGCGACAGTCCAAATTTCCCTTCGGCCCGGCGCGGCGGTAAAATCCAGGCGTTCCGCAAGGTCGCGCGGACCGGAGTAAAGTAGAAATGGATTTAAGGTCTATAATCAGCGAAGAGTTGCTCCCCTTCGTGCGCCAGCCGGGGCAGTATATCGGCGGTGAGATCAACCAGCTCGTCGCCCCCGGGGCGTGGAAGCAGGCCGAGGTGCGGGTGGCGATCGCCTTCCCCGACACCTACACCATCGGCATGAGCCACCTTGGCTGCCAGATCTTGTACTGGCTGACCAATCATACCCCAGGATGTTGTGCAGAGCGGGTCTTCTGCCCGTGGGTGGACGCCGAGGCCGTCATGCGCCGCAAACGAATCCCGCTCTTCACATGGGACACCCGCCAGCCGGTGGCGTCGGCCGACATCCTGGCCGTCTCCCTCCAGTACGAGATGGCGTTCAGCTCCGTGCTGCAACTTCTCGACCTTGCCGGGATTCCCCTTCGCAGCCGGGAGCGGGACGACCGGCATCCGCTGGTGCTGGCTGGCGGCCCGCAGGCGGACAATCCCGAACCGATGGCCGACTTCCTCGATCTGGTGGTTCTAGGAGACGGCGAGGCCTCCATGGCGGCCATCCTGGAAGCGTACCGGGAACTGAAACGGGGCGGGATGCGTCGGCGGGAGATGATCCCCGTGCTGGCGCAGCGGTTTCCCTGGTTGTACGCACCGTCGCTGTACGAACCGAGCTACCATGCGGACGGCACGATCCGCTCGGTGAAGCCGACCGATCCTTCGCTGCCGCCGGTCATCGAGCGGTGCCAGACCGAATCGCTGGAAGACGCGCCGTTCCCGGTTCGCCCGCTGGTTCCTTATGTGGAGGTGGTGCACGACCGGATCGCCATCGAGATCATGCGCGGTTGTCCCCAGCGATGTCGCTTCTGCCATGCCGGGTATACGAAACGACCGCTGCGTCTGCGGAGTGTGGATCGCATCCTGGAAATGGCGGAGGAGATGTACCGGGCGACGGGGATCGAGGAGCTGGGTCTGCTGTCGCTGTCCACGGCCGACTATCCGGACCTGCGTGAACTGGCGGAACGAGTCAACGAGCGCTTCGCCGCCCGGCACGTGAACATTTCGGTGCCGTCGCTGCGGGTGGACAAGATGTTGCAGAACATTCCGTGGCTGGTGCGGAGCGTGCGGAAAAGCGGTCTGACGATGGCGGTGGAAGCGGCCAACGACGACATGCGGGCCGCCATCCGCAAACTCGTCACCGACGGCAACCTGCTGGACGGGGTGCGGGAAGCGTATCGCGCCGGTTGGAAGAGCATCAAACTCTATTTCATGTGCGGGTTCCCCGGGGAACGGCCGGAAGACATCGACGGAATCGTGCATCTCGCGCGACAGGTCAGCGAGGCGCGGCGGGAGCTGGGCAAGGGACCGGCGGGCGTCAACGCCTCCGTCGGGTGGCTGGTGCCCAAGCCGTACACGCCGTTCCAGTGGGCGGCCCAGCCGGAAGCGGCGTATTTCCACGAGGCGCGGCGGCGGATGCTCGATCTGTTGCGAGATTCGGGCGGCCGGCGTGGCGGAGAGGCGATGCGGGAGATTCGAGAGCGCGTCGAGA
>CAZNQN010000045.1:8498-10568 GCA_964574925.1 uncultured Phycisphaeraceae bacterium
GCCGGCGTGGCGGGGCGGTGCGCATCCGGACGCACAACGTGGAGCGTTCCATTCTGGAGGCGGTGTTCGCGCGCGGCGACCGGCGACTGAGCGACGCCATCGAGCGGGCGTATCGACTCGGCGCCCGCTTCGACGGGTGGGACGAGTGCTTCCGCCCGGACCTGTGGCGGCAGGCGTTCGAGGAGACGGGGATCGATCCGGCCTGGTACGCCCATCGAGAGCGGTCGGCCGACGAGGTCTTCCCCTGGTCGCACCTGCACGGCGGTCCGCCGGACGATTATCTCCGCCGCCAGTACGACGATGTGTTCGTGCAGGTGGGCCGGCCGAAACCGGAACCGGGATTGAAACTCCCGATCCTGGCGCGGGCATCCTGAACGAAGCGTGCGAAAAATGCCATTGCGCGGCACAGCGTGAAGCGGTCAACCTGCTTCGGGGCCGCTCATCGGGATTTCCCGTACCGCACGGGAACAGTGCTCCAGCGGCAAAGACGCGCATCCATCGGAGGGACGTCGGAGCGTACGGGCCCGATTCGCCGGAGGGTACGATCCCATTCCGGAGCAGGGGATCCGTGGTTTTTCCCTTGCCTGTGTCGGACGAACTCGTTCCGTTGCGGAGGCATGGACCCAGTCAGAGACCGCGCTTCCATCTTTTGCACACCGTCCATCGGTATGGCGTGGGACTCTCTAAGCAGCCCCGCGGGGCCCATTTGATCGGCTTCCGGAAGCCCGACGGCGTACGCCGGAGGTTCGACATACCAAGGGCGGATTCGCACCGCCTTCGTGCGGCAAACACATTTTTTTCTTGTCCCGGGCATAGGCGATCCGGTATCATCGGCGTTGGAGCCAGCGGGCGGGATCCCTTGCGCTTCGCCTTTGTCCTTGTGGCATCTTCATCAAGGCCTATCCGGCGGCCCTGTCGCCGACATCGGATTCAGCCCTCCTAGCTTTGCGAATCGAAACGGAAAGGGGGCGCGCATCGTGGCGAGCTCTCGATGAAACCCGCGTCGAGGGAAAGGAATGGCCATGCACATCAATGAATGGTCGGCATTCGGTCGGAATCGATCGGTCGGTTGGAGCCTTGTTTTGGGTGTGGGGCTTTGCTGGTCTGTCTCATCAGTCGAGGGGCAGAGCGTGTTCTGGGTGCAATCGGGAGGAGGAACGGGAACCTCCCAGGTGCTGCCGAACAACATTGCCGTCGACGATCAGGGAAACAGTTACGTTTCGGGAGGCTTCGTGGGCTCCGTCGCGTTCGGCACCGTACCCCTTGTCAGTGCGGGACAGCAGGACGCCTATCTGGTCAAGTACGATCCCGACGGCAACCTGCTCTGGGCGCGCGCGGGAGGCGGATCGCTCTTCGACGCCGCCAACCCGATCGCCATCAGCCCCGACGGAAGCATCTGGCTTGGGGGCATGTTTGAAGGGACGGCCATGTTCGGTTCGACCATGTTGACTGCCAGCGGGGGTGGACGCGACGTTTTCCTCGTCCAGTACGATGCGGCCGGAAACGTGATCTCCGCGCGCTCCTTCGCGGGGGACACCGACGAGGAGATGTCCGCACTCGCCATCGACTCAACGACGGGTGATATCTATGCGGCAGGCTCCTTCGGGGGCATCCTGACCCTGGGGAGCACGGTGCTGACGACGGCGGGCAGTCTCGACGTCTTTTTGACCAAGCTCGACGCGAACGGCAACGTGCTGTGGGCGCGGCGCGCTGGTGGAAGCGATCTGGATGCGGCGACGGGTCTGGGAATCGATGCCGCCGGGAATGTTTTTGTGGGTGGTTTCTTTCGCGGGACCTCGACGTTCGACACCGTCACGCTCACCAGCGGGGTATTCGATGACATCTTCCTGGCACGATACGATCCGAACGGGAACGTAGTCTGGGCGCAATCCTTCGGCGTGGACGGTTTTGACACCCTGTTCGATCTGGCCACGGACGCCGCGGGCAACGTGTACATCACGGGCTCGTTCTGCTGCGATCCCCTGACGATCGGTCCGTTTACGCTTCCTCCGATGGGAGTGGACACGATGCTCACGGCCAAGTTCGCCCCTGACGGGAGCGCCCTATGGG
>CAZNQN010000046.1:0-286 GCA_964574925.1 uncultured Phycisphaeraceae bacterium
TCGCACGGCACCGCGCCGGCACGGGAACCGTTTTCCTTCGCACGGTTCGCCTGCGGCTGCGCGGTGGGATCGGCAGCCGCCTCGTTGCTGTTGATGACCGTCAAGTGGATGATCGGCTGACCACGAAGGCAAGGTCCGCGCCCCGGCGACTGCAAGAGCGGATTCCCGCCCTCGTTGACTTCCCGCCGCCGCAGCCCTCGCCCTATCGTGAACGCACGCCCCGCGTATCACTCGACCGGATCGGAATCCCCGTTACGCATCGGTGAGACGCTGTGCCGAAGCGGCA
>CAZNQN010000046.1:296-2295 GCA_964574925.1 uncultured Phycisphaeraceae bacterium
TCGGAGCATTCATGCTCTCGTGTTCCACGCCGCGGGCGCGATGCCCGCGCGACGGAGCGGCGCATTTGCCGCCTCCGACGGCGATACGCCCGCTTCGCATCATCGGGAGAAACGCTAGCGACGGATACGCCCCGACTTGCGGTCGAGTTTGTCGCGCCGCGGGAGCCGCGGGGCCAGGCCCAGATCCTCGACGCTGATGATGCCGTCGCCGTTGCGGTCCGCGCTACGCAGATCGCCCAGTCCCATCGCGTCGAGTTCCTCGAAAGTGATCTCCATCTTCGGCGCCGTCGCCGGCATCGCCCCCCCGCCCGGACAGCATGCTCCTTTGTCCGCCAGGCCCAGATTGCGGTCCACAAAGCTGCGGTCCACGGCGTCCACCAGGCCGTCGCCGTTGATGTCAACGTGCGGCCCGATCGTTCCGCAGGGCGAATCCGGATCGACGTTCATCCCGTCCTGGCTGCTGATCAGGGCCCCGTCGATTACGTCGATCACCCGGTCGCCGTTGACATTGCCTCCTACCAGCCAGTTTCCGCCCAGCGAAGGATCTCCCTGAAAGACGGCCCGATAGATCCCGTCGACCACCTGGAGCGAGGCGCTTGCGCGGAGCGTGTGCAACGGATCCCTGGCTGTAATGCAGGTGTATTTCCCCGGAGGAATCTTGACACGGACGTGTTTCGCCCGCCCGGGCAGATTGAACGGCAACCCGAACGTGATCGTCTCCTCACTCTCCATCGGCGGGCTGATGCAGTTTTCGTAGAGCTCCAAAGCGATACACCGCACCAGGGGTCCATCCGCGACGGGCGGTGAGATTTCCAGATCGAGTTCCAGCGTGTTCGCCGGTCGAACCGTCACGCTCCATTCACAGGTGTCCGTCAGGCCACACGCATCCTCCGCCGTGCAAGTGATGGTGGACGTTCCGCTGGGGAACCGCCCGCCGGTCTCGATCAGATGGTCGATGTTGACGCCCAGATCGTGTGAGGCCGTGCACCGGATGTCGATGGGACCGCCGCACCCTCCCGAAGCCGTCACCGGATTCCAGGTGACCAGCGCCGTCACCCCCCCGGCGTCCGCATTGGTGCTTACGCTGTCCGGACAGCTCAACACAGGGGGCTGTACCCCGACCTGGGCGGGCGCGGAACAGCACGGCAGATAGGGGACAGCCTGCCCCGTCGGACTCACCAGGATGGTGTTCATCGGGTTCTCGCTGATCAGGCACATCTCGTCCAGCGTCGCACACGTTGCATCGATGGCGAAGCGGACGCTGGCGATCAGGGCCGGTCCCAGCGTCGGATTCCGATCGGGAGAGACCCCCACCGCATAGAACACACGCCCCGCCACGTCGTCGATAAACGGCGAACCGAGCGGAAGATCGAACGGAGACATCGGATCCTTCAATGATCCCGGCGAAACGCTCAGTGCCGTCAGGATATTCGGATCGTAAGAGAGGAGGAATTGAGCGCCCTGTACGAGTTGAATGCTGGGCTTCAGGACGATGTTGACCTGGATCGTGCTTCCTTCCGGATAACATCCGGGGGCCGCATCCGCGTCCGGGACCAGTTCCACGCACAGTTCCGGAATCTCATCGCAGACGCAGAACCCGGTCTTGGAATTGCACACGGCACCGAAGCAATCTTCGTCGCTGGTGCAGGGAAGAGTTTCCACGTCCGTCCCCATGCACACGCCGCCGTCGCAGGTGTCCATCGCCGTACACGCGTCCCCGTCGTCGCACGGTGCCGTATTGAACGGGTGCTGGCAGCCCAGCTCCGGATCGCACACGTCGTCCGTGCACACATCCCCGTCGTCGCAGTCCAGCGGGTTGCTTCCCACACACATTCCGTCCGTGCAGACGTCCGTCTGCGTACAGACGCTCCCGTCGTCGCAGGGCAGCGTGTTGTTGGTGTGGACGCAGCCGATCTTCGGGTCGCACGCATCGTCCGTACACACGTTCCCGTCGTCGCAGTCCCGCGGCGAACCCATGCAGACGCCGTCGGTGCAGACG
>CAZNQN010000046.1:2305-10522 GCA_964574925.1 uncultured Phycisphaeraceae bacterium
CGGTCTTCCACCGTGCAGGGATCGCCGTCATCGCAGGGCAGCGTGTTATCGACATGTACGCAGCCGGTTCTGGGATCGCAGGCATCGTCCGTGCACGGATTGCCGTCGTCGCAATCGACCGGATCGAGCCCGGTGCAGATCCCGCCGAGGCAGGTATCGTTCGTCGTGCAGGCGTTTCCATCGTCGCAGGGTAGCGTGTTCTCGGCATGTACGCAGCCGATTCTGGGATCGCAGGCATCGTCCGTGCAGACGTTGCCGTCGTCGCAGTCCCGCGGGCCGCCGGGTTGGCACTCTCCCTCCGCGCACACATCCCCCACCGTGCAGGCGTCGCCGTCGTCGCAAGGAAGCGTGTTGTTGGTGTAGACGCAGCCGATCGCCGGATCGCAGGCGTCGTCCGTGCAGACGTTGCCGTCGTCGCAGATCACCGGCTCGCCCAGGCAGGTGCCGTTCGTGCAAAGGTCCCCGGCCGTGCAGAGATCGCCGTCGTCGCAGGGTTGCCCTTCGTTCGCCGGTATGGCAACGCACCCGCCGACCGTTTCATCGCAGACGCCGACGTGGCAGGTGTTGTTCAGCTCACTGCAATCGGGTTCCACGCCGCCCTGGCAGGTCCCGTCGATGCAGACTTCGCCCACCGTGCAGGCCAGTCCGTCGTCACACGGTGTCCAGTTGGGAACGGGCACGTTGATCGCCTCCCCCGTACACGGATCGACCTGAAGCTCGGTGCAGGGATTGCCGTCGTCGAGGTCGTCGATCGGCGTCAGCTCGCCCGTCTGCGGATCGCAGACGAAGACGTTCGGGTCGTAGTTGAGCGTCACCACGCATTCGAGCCCGACGCAGGTGTCGGTGGTACAGGCGTTCCCGTCGTCGCACACGCCGGTGGGGTTGCAGGGTTTGCATCCGCCGCCCACCGGCGTCCCCTGACAGACGCCGTCGATGCAGGTGTCGCCGCAGGTGCACAGGTCGCCGTCGTCACAGGCGGTGTCGAGGGTGCAAAACGACAGCAGAATGCTGCGCAGGATGTGCGGGAAATCGGCGCCGGCATCCTGGGTGTCGAAGTGCGTGCCGCCCGTTGCCGACGCGGCCGAGTCCGCCAGTCCCAGCACGCAGGCATTCGATCCCGTTCCCGTGATGGGCGAGATGGCCGCCCGGTTGGCGATGGCCTCGGTGATCGCGTTTTCCAATGCGTCGCGGTCGTCGCCGGGATCGTTGCACCCGTCCGGGCGATTCCCGTTGCAAGGTCCTTCGTCGCTGATGGGCACGATGATCCGCCGCGAGCCCGGTTGCCACGGGAACCGCCGCGCCACGATCGCCGTCGCCGGTCCCCACGACTCGAAGGACGACACCTCGTTGGGGAACGGGCAGGCGTCGGGGTTCCGCGGAACCTCCCCGCCCAGCAGGTTCACCACGTTGTCCGTAAGGCACGAAAAGGCGCTGCCGGGCGTCTCCGTGATCCCCAGCACCGTCCGGCGGATCGAAACCCCCTGGCTTTGAAGGTCGGCGACGATCGCGTCGATGGCGCCGCACAGAGCGGCCGACTCGTCTTTCATCGAGCCGGACGTATCCATGATGAACACCACGTCCACCGGCTGGCACGAAAGCTGCGGCGTGCAGGGCACACACCCCGGGATGGGCGCGTGAACGCACTGTCCGTTGAGGCAGTCGTCCTCCGTGCAGGCGTTTCCATCGTCACAGTCGGCCGGCGTAATGCACTGGACCGTGCCGTTCTTGGAGCCAGGCTGGATCGGTTGAGGTTCGGTGGGGACGGGTTCGGATCCCGACGGCGCGGGCGCCGTCTGCGCCGAGAGTGCGGTCGGCCAAAGCACAAGGCCGATCACCCATGCCCATCGAGCGCCGAACCGGACCCACGCACCGGTTCCGCTGCGAGTACAGGATCGTGGCGTATTCATTGTGATTCCGTTGCTCCCCTTTCCGGTTGCCGCGAGCATCGGGGTCGCAGGCGGCCGTCCCGCGAAGACGCCGTGAGATGACACGCTTTGCTGACCCCTCCTGTCCCGGCCGGTCCGGCCCGGGCCATCCGCTTCTTCACCCCGCTGCGACGTCCGCCCGGTCGGTGCGGACGGTCCATTACGGCCCGCTTCCTATGTTATCCGGTCCGGACCGGAAATCCAAGAAGCGGGCATGGTCCGAAAGATCGATATCATTATCCGCGTCGAAATCGAAGATCGCCGCGCACGATTCCGGCGGCGGGGTATACCCCGGATCGTTGACATCCCCCGTGAAACAGCGCCAAAGCTCACACAGGTCCCACAGATCCCGATCCCCGTCGCGGTCCATGTCCCCGTTCGCTTCCGAGGGCAGACACCCCGCCCGGCACGGCGACGCCGTGCATTCCGGTACACCGCCCGATTCGATGCACGCATCCCGCGGGAAATCCGGTATGCAGATGGTGCCGGCGTCCCAGCAACACAGTCCCGTCGGCGGACACACGCACGCCCCCGCACCGCTCGTGCACTTGCACAGGTCGTGACAATCGTCGATCCCGTCGCCGTCGCAGTCCGTTGGCGGATCGCAATCGTCGATGATCCCGTCCCCGTCGCAGTCCGGCTCGCATTCGTCGGGGACCGTGTTGCCGTTGCAGTCCTGGCTGATGCCCATGCCCAGGTCGCAGGCGTCGGCCTGGCCGTTGCCGTTGCAATCCGCCTGGCATTCGTCGGGAATGCTGTTGGCGTCGCAGTCCAGCGACCCGCCGCACGGCTGGGTGCAGTTCAGCGCCCCGCAGTTGATATCGCACACGTCGTCGATGCCGTTGCCGTTGCAGTCGAAGATGTCCAGCGCCGGACCGATCGTCCGTGCCGTCACCTCCGCGGGGAATCCGGGACGGAACAGCCCCAGCGTCACCGTCGCCGCGTCCGGGGCGCTGCTCGATTCGAACCGGAAGTTGTACAGCGTCCCCCAGCGCAGCGCATTGGCCGACGTGTCCACCTCCGGCGCATACGGCACCGTCGACCAGGTGATCGACTGGTTGCCCAGGCTCCACGTCCAGTCCACCCCGTCCACCGGATCGCCGCTGTGGTAGTCCACGTCATGGAAGCCCACCGCCCGCGGCGTGTCGCCCGTCCGCAGCGGCACCGTGAACGATCCGCACGACCGGTGCGAGTTGAGATTCTGAAGCGCATACTCGTACGCCCAGAACCCGTCCCCCAGAGGCCACGCCTTCGCCCCCAGGATGAACAACCCTTCCCCCGGCACCTGGATCTCGGTGATCACCACGTCCGGGTCCATCTCCTGCCATGCCCAGACGGCCGGTTTCTGTTGCCGCGTCCGCTGCCCGAGGCTCGCGTCGACCTGGACGATGAAGGGTCGCGTCGCATCCCCGGGCAGGAAATTGATCCGCCGATACGAGGCGTTGTTGTTGCCGTTGCCCGCCTGCGCATCGTCCGAGAGCACGTACTGAGCCTCGACGAAATAGACCGCCCCCGCATTGAGCGCCGGGTCGATGTCTTCGTTGTGAATCTGCACCCGCCGCTGGATGATGCTGCCCGTCAGCGGCGGATCGTTCGTGAACGGATACGGGAAGACACCGGTGTGGGCGTTGACCTCCCACTTCGGGCCCAGGTTCGACTGGAACCCGTTGAGCTGCGCGCTGTACGGGTCCGAGCATCCCACCCCCAGCAGGCTCGTCGTGCCGGGGTTCTGACAGTCGCCGCACTGGCTCTGCGAAAGGGCCGCGAACCCGTGCTTCAACCACGCCTGCCCGATCTGCTCGAACCGGTTGTTCTTGAGGCGAAAGACGTTCTGCGCGATGACGGGGTGTTCGTTCGTGTTGGCGATCCACAGCGCCGGATCGGTCCCGATATTGCACGACGTCGTCCCGAACGAAAACGCCGAGATCCCGTTCTCCGAACCGTACGAATTGGCCGTCGTGTGGATGACGGCCACGATCACGTCCGGGTTCCGCGCGGTGCCGGCAAGGCTGCCCGTCGGCGTCGACTCGGTGATCGGCGTCCCGTCCCGCGTGGTGAGCCGGATCCGCACCGTGATCGAACCGATCGACCGCTTCGTATCCGCAATTCCCAGCGACCGCGCCCATCGCGGCGAAAGATGCACGTCGCTCGAGGAGATCACCAGCGACGCGGGCTGGAACATGGCGTCGGCGGCCTCGCCGAGAAAAACGATCTCCCCCGTGGCTGCGTCCACCAGATCGAAGGCCCCCAGCCCGCCCTCGCTCGGATCGCCCGCCGGGCGGAGGATCAGCGATTCGGCCTTCCGCTCGCCGCCCGGTCCGATCAGATGGAATCCCCCCGCCAGGAGGAGTTCCCCCTCGACGGCCGGCGGAGCGGAACGGCTCGTCCGGACGGAGAAGTTCGATCGGGTCTCCACGGGGACGGCGAGTTGTTGCACGTCCGGATCGAGATAGGCCGCCTCGCCGAGCGGAATCACAACGAGTTGCCGACCGTCTCCGGAAAAGGGCAGGAAGAGCAGCTCCCCGCTTGCGGGTAGAAGCTCGGCGCCGACTGCGATGCTCGCCCACAACGCGGACGCGAGCACGAACTCCGCCGCGAACCTGCCTCGATTCCCCTTCATCGGATGGCATGCTCCCCCCGACCGACCCTCTCTAAGGTTGGTCGGGATGAACGGGCCTCCCTGCCGCCGCTTCTGTCCGCTCCCCTCGTGTCCCCCACACTTCTTCCCCGCCGGATGCGAGCGAAGACCGTCCGCGCGGCCTGCGACCGGCGTCCGAAACCGCGTTCTTCGGCTGGAACCCCCGTATGGTCAGGCTGGCACCCTGCTGTCAGTGTAGCGGTTCGGGAACGGGACTTCAAGGGAGCAAACGATCCCGGAAGATGGGGAAGACGAGTCACCGAAAACCGAGTGGAAACGAAAGACCGAATAATTCAAGCAGCGTTGGTCTCGGATCGCTCCGTTACATTCCGGCGCCGCCCGCAGGAGCGTGGCACCCGGTTCCAGGCTCACTGCGGGCCGCCCGCCCGGTACATCCCTCCGACCGGGAACCTGCGTCCGAGCCACGTCGGGAGCCTGCCGCACCTTCCCCCGCCCGGGCATTTCCCGCTTCGAGGCCCCGGGAAGCCGTTCCCGCCGCCCGACCGATATGAACATAAGTGTTTTTTTAGCAATAGGTTACGCGCGTATCCGCCGGCGGTGACGGCCGGAGCCAGGCTGAAAGCCACCGACCGGCCTGCATGTTTTCGGACCTTTGGGAGAAGGAGAAAAAAGTTTTGGCGTTTCGCCGGTTTTCCAACTTGAAGCGGAGGGCGGGTTGGTCTATACTGCACCGAGCGGGCACAGTAGCGGTGCGAGTCTCCGAGGCGTGGCCCGCGTCGTGGGAAAGATGCGGTTCGGAGGGGATTGACCCTGACCGCCTGCCCGATTGGGGGACACCTGGAAAGGCCGCAGGGGCGCTTTCCGGCGTGGAGGAAGGAAATGAAGACACGCGTTCGAGTCTGCGTTGCGTTGCTGTCGATGGCGCTGCTGGCGGGCACCGCCTGGGCGAACAACCGGCCGAATCAATTCGATTTCGAGTTCCGCTACGTTGTTCAGAACAGCAAGGACATCCCCGATGACGGGGTGTTGACGTTTCTGCTGGATGGACCGTTCATCCCCGGAACCAACACGCCGTATCCGACGCCCGGCGATCTGATCCAATACCTGGAGCTGGAGGTGTCGGGGCTTTCGCACGACGCGCCGTGGGATCTGAACTTCATTCTGCTGGATCCGGCCGGTTTGAAGGTCGGGCAGCAGGGCAGCGGCATCGTGGTGATGGAAGATGCCGGGTACTTCGGTCCGGGGTTCGAACTCTCCGATGCCAACGACAACAGCACGCTGCTGTTTGCCGACAAGGGCATTCCGCTTCCGCTGACGCAGGCGGACGGTCCCTTGCAGGGTTGGCCCGATACCATTTACGCCCCCGGCGGTCCGGGCAGTTTCTCGCAGTACAACGGTCTTCCCGTCGGGAACTCGCCTTGGCTGTTCGTCGTGACCGATGACGCGGCGGGCGTGCAGGGTTCGCTCCAGTCTGTGATCCTTCGCGGGGTGGTGCCGGAACCGGCAACCTTGATGCTGCTGGCCGTCGGCGCGGTCGTCACCTTCCGACGCCGCCGGTAAACCGTCCGAAGTAACCAACGATTCCACCTCCGCCCGGTGAACCTTCACCGGGCGGCTTCTTTCTGGCTGCCTCGTTGCAAAGAGAAAGTCACGAGCCGGACGTGCAGAAGCCGCAAGCCCGACACCCGGCGGACGTCCCGAAACCGGCCCGGACCGTCGGGAAACCCTTGACCGTCTGCGCCGCCGACGGCTCCCTCGTCGAACCGAATGGGGGACATGCGTTTTCGAGGCCCAGGCGGGTGTCACCGGATGAGCGGTCCGACGGGGCCGCAATCGTGTCGCCCCGCTTCCGCAACGCCCTCGAACGAAACCGGCGTCAGCGGCACTGGGCCACATCGGGAATGAGCGGAAGAGGATCGGGGTTTTCCTCGCGGTATCGGCCGTGTCGTACGATATCCGCCCCCCAGTTCTCATCGGTCCCCATGCTGCCGCCCACGTCGCGCAGGTCCCGCCAGGTGAAGTCCATGCATCCCGTAAACGTCTCGTTCGCCTTCACGTAGTTCTGCACATCCTGCTGCACCACGAGAGGCGAATCCTCTTTCGTGGTCTCCGGCGTGGGCTTGTAGAAGAAGTCGATCGTGAATTCCTCCACGTAATAGCCGTGCGCCTCGGTGATGTAGTAATACAAACGGTTCTTCTTGCCCGACGGATCCACCTCCACGCGAATGCTCAGCTCGGGAGGAACGTCGGGGGTCACCCCGGGCAGGGGGCGCTTGCCCAGGGGCGTCTGCATCAGACGGATCTCTTCCTGGGAGCGGTCCCCGAGGAAGGTGACGTCGTCCTCCCCTGCGGCCGAGGTCTTCGGAGAGGGCGGCGTCCGCACCGCCCAGTAGACGGCCAGTCCGCCGGCCACCACCAGGAGAATCACCAGGCGAATGTTCATTGTCTCGATCCTCATCATGCGGTCAGCCGGTGCGCACCGCCTGACCTTTCCTCGCAAGAGTCCACGATCGATCCGCCGACCGTCCCGTGGCGGGCCCTCCGTGCCGCCTGAGGACGGCCGCAACCTATCTTTGTTATAGGAAGGCCGGCGCTCCAGGACAACCGGGGCTGTCGTCCGCCCGCCGAGGCCGTCCCCCGGCCGGAGGAGGCCCGGTTCCGTCGCCCCGGACGCCCCTCTCCTTCCCGTGCCGGCGCGCCATTGATGCCTGCCGCTCCCGCGATCCGCGCTCCGTCTCTGCCCGGGCGGATCGAGAGGGTCCCTGTGCCGGACGCCCTTCCCCCGGCATCGGCTTGACCCTTCCACCCGGGGGGTCTATAGAAGCGCCGGATCGGGGGATCCGCATCGCGGGGCACGCATCCGCCCCTCCGCTTCGATGCGCCGTTCCCCCGGCGGTTCCCTCCGAGGGGAGGACAAGAAGGTATTCGATCGCGTCTCCGTCCGCGAAGCACGACGGCGGATTGCGACAGAGGAGGCACATCCCCGATGAGCGCGAGCATCACCTGGCTGGGACATGCGACGATCCGACTGACGCTGCCCGACGAGCGGGTGGTCCTGATCGACCCGTGGCTGAAGGACAACCCCGCCTGTCCGGACGCTCTCAAGCAGCCGCCGCGCTGCGATCTGATCGTCCTGACGCACGGTCACATCGATCACGTGGGGGACGTGGCCGACCTGATCCGGCGTTTCGATCCTCCCGTGGTGGGCAACTTCGATCTGTGCGCGGTGCTGGAAAAGCAGATCGGGCAGGGGCGGTTTTCCGGCATGAACACCGGCGGAACGCAGACGATCGAAGGCGTGCGCGTTTCCCTGACACAGGCGTTTCATTCCTCCGGCGTGGATTCGCCGAACGGTCCGCTCTATGCCGGGATGCCCAACGGCGTGGTGGTGAGCGTGGAGGGACTCGCCCCCGTGTATCATGCGGGCGATACGGACGTCTTTTCCGACATGCGGCTCATCGCCCGCCTGTTCGAGCCCAAGATCGCCGTGCTGCCCATCGGCGACTATTTCACCATGGGGCCGAAGGGGGCGGCCCTGGCGGCGGAGATGCTTCAGCCGGAGGCCATCCTCCCCATTCACTACAAGACGTTCCCCCTGCTCGAACCGTCGGCTGACAAGTTTCGACAGGCCCTTCCGGAAACGCTGCGGCCGCGCCTCCTCGTGCCCGAGATCGGGCAAGAGGTGGCGTGGAC
>CAZNQN010000047.1:0-1375 GCA_964574925.1 uncultured Phycisphaeraceae bacterium
ACTCAAGGCCTTGGCGGAGCGCGGCGTCACGGTGGTGGACCTGGATTACCGCTACGGGCAGGTGGCGACGCTGCTGGACGTGGAACCGCGCTACACGCTGGCGGATTTGTGCAGTACGCCGGAGGTGCTCGATCCGCACGTCGTCGGGCGGGCGCTGACCCGGCACGGCAGCGGCGTCCAGGTGCTCAGCCGTCCGAACCACCTGGCGGAGGCGGAGACGATCACGGCGGCGGCGTGCACGGCCGTCTTCGCCACATTGACGTCGTTCAACGAATACGTCGTCTCCGACGGACCGACCCGCTTCGATGCCGGGGGACAATCGGTGCTGGCGCTTTCGGACCTGGTGTTCCTGGTCGTGCAGCAGTCCGTTCCGTGCGTCCGAAATGCGACGCGGATTCTCGAGAACCTTCGTGAGAACGGTTTCAACCTCGATCGTGTGCGGTTGATCTGCAACCGCGTGGGCAAGCACAGCCGGCACTTATCGGTCAAGGACGTCGTGGACACGTTGGGACTGGAACTGTTCGCGACGGTTCCGGAGGAGTGGGAAACCGCCAGCGGGGCGATCAACCTGGGGGAACCGCTGGCCGCGCACAGTCCGAAAAGCAAGCTGCGCATTTCGATCGAGGAAATCGCGGCGCGGTTGCACCGACCGGATGCCGACGCCGATGGTAAGGGGGAGTCCAAGCACGGACTCATCGAGCGCATCTTCGCCGCGGAATAGGAGCGGTTCGCTGCGAGGCGTCAGCGATCGACGAGCCGGCTCGTCGAGGCGCGTGCGCGTCGTGCGGATGCTCGGAGGATCCTGAAGGATGTTCGGAAAGCGGAATCCGGGACAGGTCACGGCCCCGCCGGCGGCGGCACCGACGCCCAAGCCGAAGGCGCCTCTCCCCTCGCCCGCCAAGGCACTGGGCGGGGGAAAGAAACGGGTCTCGAAGGAGAAAACCGAGCAGTTCAACATGCTCAAGGTGCGCCTGCACCGCAAGCTCATCGAACAGCTCGACCTGGCCCGGATGACCGGCGACGACGAGTCCCTGCGCGAGCAGGTCAAGGACGTCGTCTCGCGACTGGCGGAGCAGGAAAACACGCTCCTGAATTACAACGAGCGGCAGCGCCTCATCAGCGAAGTCCTGGACGAGACGTTCGGGTTGGGGCCGCTGGAGGTGTTGCTCGCGGACCCGACGATCACGGACATTCTCGTCAACGGCCCCAAGCAGGTCTACGTCGAGCGGCGGGGCAAGCTGGAGCTGACCGAGGTCGAGTTCCGCGACAACGCCCACCTGATGCACGTGATCGACAAGATCGTCAGCGCCGTGGGGCGGCGGTGCGACGAGACCTGCCCGCTGGTGGACGCCCGTCTGGCGGACGGCAGCCGCGT
>CAZNQN010000047.1:1385-8150 GCA_964574925.1 uncultured Phycisphaeraceae bacterium
CCGTCATTCCGCCGCTGGCGATCGACGGGCCCAGCATGTCCATCCGACGGTTCGGCGCCGATCCGATCACCTGGGACGACTATCTCAACTTCAAGTCCGTCACGCCGGAGATGCGCGACTTTCTGTGCGCCTGCGTCAAAGCACGGCTCAATGTACTCGTGGTGGGAGGAACGGGTTCGGGAAAGACGACGTTGCTGAACAACCTGTCCTCGTTCATTCCCGATTCGGAACGGATCGTGACGATCGAGGACGCGGCCGAGCTTCAGCTCCGTCAGCCGCACGTCGTCCGCCTGGAGACGCGACCGGCCAACATCGAGGGCAAGGGACGCATCACCATCCGCGATCTGCTGATCAACAGCCTGCGGATGCGCCCGGACCGGATCGTGGTGGGCGAGTGCCGCGGTCCGGAGACGCTGGACATGCTCCAGGCGATGAACACCGGACACGACGGATCGCTGACGACGATCCACGCCAACAGCACGCGGGACGCCGTCGCCCGCGTGGAGACGATGGTGATGATGGCGGGTTTCGAGCTGCCGCTGCGGGCGATCCGTCAGCAGTTCGCCTCCGCCATCAACGTCATCGTCCAGGCGCAGCGGCTGACCGGCGGCGCGCGGAAGGTCGTCAGCGTCACCGAGGTGACGGGCATGGAGGGGGACATCATCACGATGCAGGACATTTTCGCGTTCGAGCAACTAGGGGTCAGCCCACACGGCAAGGCCTACGGGCAGTTCGTCTCCACGGGCATCCGCCCGTCGTTCCTCGATCGTTTCAAGTCGTGCGGATGCAATCTGCCCGTGGAACTGTTCACCCGTCGGGTGTTGATGAGGGACGACGCCGAATAACGGCGACCATAGCGGGGGTCTTGGCATGTTCATCCATCAGGCGGTTCCCATGCTGGCGGACGCGGCGGAGACGCTCGTGTACGTCCTGCCGGCGATCGGATCCATGTTGCTGTCCTACGGGATCTACCAGGTGGTGGTGGAGAGTCGGACCTCCGCCCGGCGGCGGATGCAGGCCAGGCTCCGCGGCGAACGCAAGCAGCCGGACGAAAAAATGGCCGCCTCCATCCTCCGCCGCGGCGTGGCCATCGACGGCAAGTCCTTCGCCGACAAGATCCTGGGCAAGCTCGAGTTCATCCCCCGTTTGCAGACGCTGATCGACCAGGCCGATCTGGACTGGTCCGCCTCTCAGATGATGCTCAACCTTACGGGGGCCTCGTTGCTGGTATTCGTAGCGCTGCTCCTTCTCCACGGAGGGATGTGGGTGGCGCTGGGCTGCGCCGGCGGGGTCATCCTGCTGCCGCTGGTGTGGCTCAACTTCAAGCGCAGACGGCGCATGGTGAAGCTCACGGCTCAGTTGCCGGACGTCTTCGAGATGATGAGCCAGGCGCTGCGTGCCGGACACTCTCTCGCGGGTGCCATCCAGACCGTCTACGAGCAGATGCCGCCGCCCATCGCCACCGAGTTCGCCCAGGTCTATCACGAGCAGAACCTGGGGGTGAAGATCGAGGATGCGCTGCAATCCATGGCCAACCGCGTGGATTCGCTGGATGTGCGCTTCTTCGTCACCGCGGTGATGATCCAGCGGCAGACGGGGGGGGATCTCGCCGAGGTGCTCGACAACATCAGCGGCGTGATCCGCGGGCGGATCGAGCTGGCGGGGATGGTGCGGGCGCTGACGGCCGAGGGACGCCTTTCGGGATGGGTGCTCTTCGCCCTGCCCATCCTGGTGTTCTTCGCCTCGATGGCGCTCAATCCGGAGTACGCGCGGACGTTGCTGGAAGAGCCGACGGGTCGCGTAATGCTTCTGATCGCCGCCGGGATGCAGTTGATGGGCATCGCCATGATCCGCTGGATCGTCAACATCAAGGTCTAGACGGGCACAGGAAACGACGGAGTCTGTCATGGACAATCTGACGCTGCTTGCCGGTCTGATCGTCGTCAGCATCGCGCTGGTCGTGTTCGCCCTGTGGCCCAAGGGCAGCGACGAGGATGAGACCATCCGCCGCCGCATCTTCGGGCGCAAATCCAACGACGCCGTCAGCGCCGTACGCAAAAAGGCCAAGGAATCGGTCGCCAAGCGCGTGGTGGAGTCGGTCGCCCCCATCGCCGTGCATTCCGCCATGCGCAAGGATGCCGAGGAGATGTCGCGCCTGCGGATGAAGCTCGCCAACGCCGGGTTCCGCGGCGAGACCGCGCCCACGACCTTCCTGGCGAGCAAGACGCTGGTGGCGATCTTCCTCGGCGGCGCCGGCGCGGTCTTCGCCTACACCAAGGGATACCCGATGGTCACGGCGGCCGGGGTCATCATGATTGCCGCCGGGCTGGGCTTTCTCGCCCCCGACTTGTGGCTCTCTTCCGCCATTCAGAAGCGCAAGGAGCAGATCCGCGCCGGTTTGCCGGATACGCTCGACCTGCTCGTGATCTCCGTCGAATCCGGATTGGGTCTCGACGCCGCCTTCCAGCGTGTGGGCATGGAGATGAAGGGCGTCCACCCCGTCTTGTCGGAGGAGTTGCAGATCGTCACGCTCGAAACGCAGATGGGCGTGCCGCGCTCGGAAGCGCTCGCCAACCTGACCACGCGCACCGGACTGGATGAGGTCCGCTCACTGGTGGCCATCATCAACCAGGCCGAACGGTTCGGCACCAGCATCGCCCGCGCCCTTCGCAACCAGTCGGAGGCGCTGCGCACCAAGCGGCGGCAGCAAGCCGAGGAACGGGCCCAGAAAACCGCCGTCAAGCTCATGGTGCCGCTGATCCTGTTCATCTTCCCGGCCATCTTCGTGGTGCTGGCGGGGCCGGCCGCTTTGAAGCTCATCGAGGCTCTGAAGAACACGCCGGGCTTGCTGTAGCCCCAACGGTTCAAATCACATAATCGGGCATGAGGTCCTTCTTGGGCGGCGGTTGCGGCGGCTGGGACGGTTTGGGGGGTTTCGTTTTGACGCGCAGCTCCGGCGGGGTGAAAGTCACCACCGAATTGGGCGGTACGCTGGAGGTGACAAACACCGACCCGCCGACGACGGACCCCGCGCCGATCACCGTGTCTCCCCCGAGGATGATCGCATTGGCGTAGATGGTGACGTTGTCCTCGACGGTCGGGTGACGCTTGGCCTCGCGGATGACCCGCCCCCGCTCGTCTTTGGGGAAGGACAGCGCGCCGAGGGTGACGCCCTGGTAGATCTTGACGTTGTCGCCGATGTCGGTCGTCTCCCCGATGACCACGCCCGTGCCGTGGTCGATGAAAAAGTTCCGTCCGATGCGCGCCCCCGGATGGATGTCGATGCCCGTCTGGGCGTGGACCCATTCCGACATGATGCGCGGCATCAGCGGCACGCCCAGCTCGTAGAGCGGATGGGCGAGGCGGTGAACGCTGATGGCCAGCAGCCCCGGATACGCGAGGATGATCTCGTCGATGTTCAGCGCCGCCGGATCGCCGTCGAAAGCGGCCTGAACGTCGCCGGCGAGGAAGTCGCGGATCCTGGGAATCGTTTCCAAAAACTGGATGGTGATGTCCCGAGCGCGGATTCCGCACTGCTCCTCGATGGCATCGCTGGTTCCCTTCGCCTCCTTCGTTTCCTCCAGATAGCACAGGCAGAGGCGGATCTGCGTGAAGGCCCGTTCGGCGATGCGGGGGAGCAGGTCGCCCACGTGAAAGGTGACGTTGTGCTCGGTGAGGTGTTGCCGGCCGATGAAGCCCGGATAGAGCAGTTCCAGCAGGTCGCCGGTCAGGCGGATGATCTCATCGCGGGACGGCAGATACGCGCGGTCGATGTGCTGCGTGCGGTCGTCCCCGCGATAGCTTTCGACCATCCGCTCCACCATCTCGGTCAGTTTCGGACCGAGGAGGATCTCCCTGATCATGACAAGCTCCTATGTGGGCGGATCCGGGAGCACGGATGCGTCGCGGAACCGGCACGGCTTGTGCCTTCGCGCTCTCAGACCCGCTTTTCACGTCATCTTAGGGCGTCATCGGACGGGCGCATAGAGGCGGATGACGGCGTCGGCGGAACGGAGGCCGTCCACGGCGGCACTGATGATTCCCCCCGCATAGCCGGCGCCTTCCCCCACCGGGTAGAGACCGGCGACGCCCTCCGCCTGCCGCGTCTGCGGATCGCGTGGGATGCGGACCGGGGCGCTGGCGCGGGATTCGGGGGCGGTGATGACGGCCTCGTCGCCGGCGAATCCGGGGAACCGTTCGCCCAGCATGGGGAGGGCGTTCCGCAGGGCCGTAACGACCGCCTCCGGAACCACGTCCGCGATCGTCGTCCAGCGCCCGCCGAGCGGGTAACTGGTTTCCAGCGTGCCGTCGGAGCGTTTGCCTTCGAGGAAGTCGGAGGCCCGCTGGGCGGGTACCGCGTAGGTGCCGCCGCCCGCCTCGAACGCCCGCCGTTCCCACCCTTCCAGGAATGAGAGGCTGTCAAGGGCCAACTGCTCCCCCTCGGACGACAGCACACGGGCCGGGTCGAGCGTGATGACCAGCCCGCTGTTGGCGAAGGCGGTGGATCGCTTGGCCCGGCTGGCGCCGTTGGTGGCGATCTGGTGCGGCGCCTCGCTGGTGGGAAGGATGGTCCCGCCCGGACACATGCAGAAGCTGAACAGGTCGCCGTGGGGCCCTGCCGCCCGCTTGGCCACCAGGTGGTATTCCGCCGGTCCGAGGCGGCGATGCCCGGCTGCCGCCCCGTACTGCCAGCGGTCCACCATTGCCTGCGGGTGCTCGATCCGCACGCCGATCTGGAAAGGCTTGGCGACCAGCGGCACGCCGCGACGGTGCAACATGCGGATCGTGTCGCGGGCGGAATGCCCGACGGCGAAGATCGTCGGACCGGTGTCGATCCATTCCGATCCGGCGGTCGCCCCCTCGCCGGTGATGTGCAGGCGGGCGAGCCTTCCCTCCCGGACCTCCACGTCATCCACGCGACAGCGGAAGCGGACCTCGCCCCCGAGGGACGCGATCGTGCGGCGGGGCCGGGTGCAGAGCGTAGGCAGGCGGTCGCTGCCGATATGCGGGCGGGCGTCCACGAGAACGTCCGGCTCGGCGCCGTGGTGATAGAACGTCTCCAGGATGTAGCGGCAGAGGGGATTGTGGATGCGCGTGTAGAGCTTCCCGTCGCTGTAGGTTCCCGCGCCGCCTTCGCCGAAGAGCAGGTTGGATTCCGGGTCGAAGTCGCGGTGGCGGTAGAAGCGCAGAAGGATGTCCCGGTGTCTTTCGCGCACCTCCCGCCCGCGTTCCAGGACGATCGGTCGGTAACCCAGGCGAGCCAGTCGAAGCGCTGCGAACATGCCCCCCGGTCCGAAGCCCACGATGATGGGGCGCTGCGGCAGGGGATGCGAGCCCGGGCGGGGTTCCTCGTCGGCGGGCGGTTCGACCCAGGTGACGTTGGGATCGCTCAGGCGTTCGACGCGCAGTTTCTGCCGCCGGCGGGGCTCGTTCAGATCGACCTCGACCTGATAGGAGAAGTGGATGAAATCCTTCCGGCGGGCGTCGAGGGAGCGGCGGACCACGGCATAGCGGCGGACGGCCGAAGTCGGAACCCGCAGGCGTTTGGCGATCCGCGCGGTCAGTCCGTCTTCCGGCTCATCCAGACCGATCCGGACATTCCGAACGAGTACGGGCATGACGGGTATTGTACGCCCGCAACCGCGTGGCGGATAGTCGGATCGCGCCCGGCGCCGTGCGTGAAGAGGGACGGTGCAGCGGTTGATGTCCGCTGAGCATGTGACCGGAGACGGGAGGTCGCTGCGATTATTCGCTGAGTTTTTGCCCCGTCAGAGCGGCCGGCCGCTCGTCCTCGTCGGGGAGGTTGTCGTGCTTCCAGGCGCCGCTGCTGAAATCCACGGCGAACGCCACCACGCCGGGGACGATGCCCGCGAAGAGCAGGAGGGCATCACTCGCGAGCCAGGGGCATTTGTCGCCCTCGCCCGTGCAGTTCGCGGTGTGTCGCACATAGCGACCGCTGACGGAGGAGCGATGGGCGAGCGTGGCGCACCCGCTGCTTGCCAGAAGCGACCCGATCGCCAGCCAGGTTCCCAGACGGTGTCGATTCCGCATGCGCGTCGTGTTCATGAGAACGTTCCCTGAAAAACCGTCCACGCCGTTTCGCGTCTTCAATGATTTCTTTATCGGCGATGGCGGGGGCTTAACTGTGCGAAAGATGCGGACCGATAACTCGCCGGCGAGCTTGCGGGAACGCGGCATGGCGGGTCGTGAGTCGCGAATGAGCGGGTTGCGGGATCAGGTTGGTTGGTCGAGTGTACCCGTTGCCGTTCTCGACTTCCTTCGCTATTCGCCATTCCTGAATCGATATTCGACGTTGCCTTTCCGCTCCCTCACCTGTCTGCGTGCGAACACGCCTGCCTGTGCGTCGCACGCAGACAGGCACAGGCAGGCGGTCGCGGCTCAGTGCATTTTTCGCTCCCTCACGGTCGCGGCTCTGATCCTCTCGCTCCCTCACGGTCGGGGCTCTGTTCAGCGGTCGCGGCTCTGGGGCCCAGGTGGGAGGCGGCGAGTTCGACGGCTTCTTCCGGCGTGCGGGCGGTCAGGAGAAGTCCCTTGCGGACGAAGGGTTCGAGTTCGGCGTGCGGGTCGCGGTCCAGGAGAATGACGGTGCGATCGTGTTTGAGCGCGAGCACGATCTCCGACAGCGTGCCCAGCGCCCCGCGACAGGCGATGACGACGTCGCTGGACAGGACGTTGATCAGGTTTCGTCCGTCGCCCATGCCCGTACGGATGGCGATGTCGAGGTGCGTGGACGCCCGCGCGTCG
>CAZNQN010000047.1:8160-10245 GCA_964574925.1 uncultured Phycisphaeraceae bacterium
CCGCCCCCCGTTGAGCAGGATCCACCCGCGACGGGCGATCAGTTCGCCGAGCCGGCGGGCCTGCTCCGCCACCGTCTCGGAAACCTTCGATCCGCCCATCACCCCGATCACCGGTCGTCGCATGTCACACCTCGCACACTCCGCTGCTCGTCCGTCGCTGCTGAGGGATTCTCATCACGTCGCGGGCATCAAGCAACCGGAAAGGGGGTGATCCCGCGGTCGTCGAATGCGGGGCATCCCTTTCGGCGGTATGATTTCCGTGCGATGGGATCGTTCGAGTTCTTCGATCACACGGCCGACCTGGGCATTCGGGTACGGGCCGCCTCCCGGGCGGGGCTGGTGGAGCCGGCCACGCGGGCCTTGTATGCCGCCATCGGGGAGCTGATTCCCTCCGGGGAGCCGCGCCCGTGGCGGATCGAGTTGACGGGCGGGGATGCGGCGGAACTTCTGCGGGACTATCTCAACGAGTTGCTCGTGTTGTTCGAACGCGATCGCGTGCGGGTCACGACCGTGGAAGACGTTCGGTTCGACGAGGAGGCACTTTTCGTGCGCGGAGAAGTGCGGGACGTGGATCTCGAATGCAGCGTGTTCGCCCGCGAGGTGAAGGCGATCACGTATCACGAGCTTGCCGTGCGGCCCGTTTCCGACGGGTGGGAAGCGACGATCATCGTGGACATCTGAGGCGGTTTCGAGTACCACTTGTCGGGGAGGGCAGTGCGTGCAATGCCCGCCAGGACCGATCCGCGGGGCCGCGGGTCGCGTGGACGGACGGATCGAGAAAGGCACCGTGATGACGATTCCCAATGACCCGGCCTTCAAACCCCGCCTGCGTCCGTTGGAGGCGTTCGAGCTTCCCGACGAAGAGGAGATGAACATCGGTCTGCGGGATCGCGGCGGGTTGTCTACCGTCATGCTCAGCGTGTCCGGGCCGGTCCTGAACCTGCTGGCCATGATGGACGGCGAGACCTCGGTGGCGTCGATCCGGCGGAAATTCGCCGACACCTTCGGGCAGGAAGTCCCGGAGGAGGCGTTGCATTCCCTGTTGACCCATCTGGACGAGGCGCATTTCCTCGAAAGCCCCTCGTTCGATCGCTACTACCAGCAATTGCAGCAGGAATACCGCCAGCAGGGCGTGCGGGAACGGAAGGAGACGGAAACGTTCGGCATCGAAGGCGATCCGAAAGCGTTCTTCGACGAAATCCTGCAAGAGGCGCCGGTTGTTTCTCTTCCCGGTTTCGTGCGCGGGCTGGTGGCGCCGCACCTGGACTACGGTCGGGGGCGGAGCTGTTACGCAGCCGCCTATGCCGCAATCCGCGATCGACCGACGCCGCAACGGGTGGTGATCCTGGGGACGAACCACTTCGGACGGGGACGATCCGTGGTGGCGACGGGCAACGCCTTCGTCACGCCGCTGGGCCGGACGGAGACGGATGTCGTCTTTCTCCAGGCGGTGGAGGAGACGTGCGGCTCGCTTCGCGATTGCGAACTGGACCATCGCCAGGAGCATTCGATCGAACTGGAGCTTCTCTGGCTGCAACATCTGTTCGGTCCGTCGACGTTTCAGATGGCGGCGTTTTTGTGTCCGGACCCGTGCAGACCGACGGGTACAGCGCCGCCGAATGGCGAGGGGGTGGATCTGCGCGTGTTCGCGGAGGCGTTGCGGGACGTGGTCGCGGGTGACGGCGCCGATACGCTGCTGGTGGCGGGAGCCGATCTCAGTCATGTGGGCCGGATGTTCGGCGACGACCGCTCGATGAGCGTGATCTATCTCGAACAGGTGGAGGCGCACGACCTTCGCGCCCTCGAGAAGCTCGAAACCAACGATCCGGAAGGGTTCCGGGCCTACGTGGCAGAGCGTGACAATCGCACGGGCATGTGCAGTGTCGGGTGCCTGTACACCCTGGCGTCGGCGCTTCCCGCTGCGAAGGGAACCCGTCTGGGATATCACCAGGCCGTGGATTCCGAGACCGATTCGTGCGTAACCTGTGCGGCCATCGCCTTCGTCTGACCGTTTCCGGTTGCGCATGGTGCCCCTGACGGCGGCGGCGCGACGGGTAGGATGGGATCCAGGCTCGATCGGCCCAT
>CAZNQN010000048.1:0-3416 GCA_964574925.1 uncultured Phycisphaeraceae bacterium
GGCGCAGACGCCGGCCTGGGCGTCGGTCGGACTTGTTTTTGATCCTTTTGCGTTTGACAGATCGGGATCGGTTCCTATACTCGCGGGGCTCTGGCTGGCAGTGTCGCCGGAAGCCTCCGGATTCGGGAAGGAGTGCTGGGCGGGCTTGGGGCTACGGACCCACGCCTCGGGACAGTCGGGATGCGCGCGTCGCGGCGCGCAGATCGGTGCCTCGCGGAAGGGACATGTCCCCTTTGCGGGCGGACCGAGGGACGCGCGACGCTGCTGTAGCTCAGTTGGTAGAGCGCGTCCTTGGTAAGGACGAGGTCACGGGTTCGAGTCCCGTCAGCAGCTTTTTCCCGCCGGTGCGGGAGCCGTTGTCGGCGGCGGGGCGGCGACCCGTGCCTGCGATGACGTAAGTGACAAAGACCTGGCAGTGCGCCGCAGCGCGGCGGCGAAGTTGTGGAGCACAACGAGACACCGGTAAGGCGGAAGAAACGGTTCAACAACGAGGGCTTTTCCAAAGCCACCTCGGGCGAGTGGAGGTAAGGACTGAATGGCCAAGGAAACATTCGAACGGACGAAACCCCACGTGAACGTCGGCACCATCGGGCACGTAGACCACGGTAAGACCACGTTGACGGCGGCGATGACGGCGGTCCAGGCGGCCAAGGGTCTGGCGAAGTTCAAGTCGTATGACGAAGTCGCCAAGGCCTCGGAATCCCAGGGACGCCGCGACGCCACCAAGATTCTCACCATCGCCACGTCGCACGTGGAGTATGAAACGGAGAAGCGGCACTATGCGCACATCGACTGCCCCGGGCACGCCGACTATGTGAAGAACATGATCACGGGGGCGGCCCAGATGGACGGGGCGATTCTGGTGGTCTCGGCCGCGGACGGCCCCATGCCCCAGACGCGGGAGCACATCCTCCTCGCCCGTCAGGTGAACGTCCCGTACCTGGTGGTCTTCCTCAACAAGGTGGACCTGGTGGACGATCCGGAGCTGCTCGATCTGGTGGAGATGGAGGTGCGGGAGCTGCTCAGCAAGTACGACTTCCCCGGCGACGACGTGCCGGTCATCCGCGGGTCGGCGCTGCCGGCGCTCCAGAACCCCAGCGATCCGGAAGCGACCAAGTGCATCCAGGAGCTGATGGACGCCCTGGACAACTCGATTCCGGAGCCGGAGCGCGACGTGGATCAGCCCTTCCTGATGTCCGTCGAGGACGTCTTCAGCATCAAGGGGCGCGGCACGGTAGCGACGGGGCGGATCGAGCGGGGTCGGGTCAAGGTCGGCGACGAGGTGGAGATCGTCGGGCTCCGCGAGACGCAGAAGACGACCATCACCGGCGTGGAGATGTTCAACAAGACGCTGGAATACGGGCAGGCGGGCGACAACGTCGGTTGCCTGTTGCGGGGGACGAAGAAGGACGAGATCGAGCGCGGGCAGGTGCTGGCCGCGCCCGGCACCATCACCCCCCACACCAAGTTCGAGGGTCAGGTCTACGTGCTGACGCAGGAGGAGGGCGGTCGGCACACGCCGTTCTTCAGCGGGTATCGTCCGCAGTTCTACTTCCGGACGACGGACGTGACGGGCACGCTCAAGCTCAAGGACGCCGAGATGTGCATGCCGGGCGACAACGTGGAGATCGAGGTGGAGCTGCTCAAGCCGGTGGCCATGGAGCAGGGCGTCCGCTTCGCGGTCCGCGAGGGCGGGCGGACGGTGGGTTCCGGCGTGGTGGTGAAGGTGATCGAATAGGAAGCGGCGCCCGTTGCGGGCGGCCCGGCTGAGGGGCAGTCATGGCCAAGGCGGCGAAACGCGAATTCGTCTGGTTGCAGTGCAAAGAATGCAGCAGCCTCAACTACCGCACGAGCGTCAACGTGATGGGCGGCGTCCCGAAGCTGGAGCTGAAGAAGTTCTGCAAGGTCGAACGGAAACGGACCGTTCACAAGATCAAGCGCAAGTGAGGATCCCCCGCCGGGCGGAACAGGGCTGCGGGAAGGAGCGTAGCTCAATTTGGCAGAGCACCGGTCTCCAAAACCGGCGGTTGGGGGTTCGAGTCCCTCCGCTCCTGATGGACAGACGGGACCAAGGCGGAGCGGTTCGGTTCCCGGGCGGTGATACGAAAAGATGAGCGGCACAACCACACCGGCGGTCAAAGCGAAGCACGGCAGGACGGGCGGCCCGGAGGGACCGCCCTCGGACGGCGGACCGCCGTCGGGACGGGGACCTTCGCGCCGTCCCGGACCCGGGGGGACGCCGCACGGGTTCTTCGCCCAGTACAAGCCCGAACAGGGCAAGAAGGTCCGCACCGGGACGTTCATCGCGCTGGGTCTGCTGATCGCCTGGGGGGCGAAGTTCCTCGACGATCAGCTCGCGGGCTTTCAGGGGGACGAGGCGTGGCGGCTGTTGATCACGCCGGGCATCCCGATCCTGTTCGCGGTGGTGATGGGGGCGCTGGCGTGGCGGGTGTCGTTCGTGATGCGCAAGCCGAGCGATTTCATGATCGCCACCGAGGGCGAGATGCACAAGGTGAGCTGGTCCACCAAGGCGGAGATCATCGGCTCCACCAAGGTGGTGATTCTGTTTACGGTGATGCTCGCGATTCTGCTGTTCGTGGTGGATCTGGTGTTCAAGGAGCTGTTCGGACTCATCGGGGTGTTGAAGATCAAGCCGTGAGCGAGACGGATTCGACCCAACCCGAAAACGGCGGGCCCTCGCCGGCGACGACCACGGCGCCGGGCATGAAGTGGTACGTGCTGCGGGTGGCCTCCAACAAGGAGGACCAGGTCCGCAAGACGCTGGAGCGCAAGGTCAAGATCGAGGGGCTGGAGGACCGCATCGGGCGGATCCTGGTGCCCACGGTCAAGGAGAAGAAGATGCGCGGCGGCGTGCTGCGGGTGGTGGAGCGGAAGCTCTATCCGGGGTACGTCTTCGTGGAGATGGCCTGCGAGAAGGACGGCTCGGTGGCGGAGAACGTCTGGTTCCTGGTCAAGGAGACCACGGGCGTGGGCGACTTCATCGGTTCGGACGGCAAACCCACCAGCATGACGGACCACGACGTGGCGCAGATGCTGGCGGTCACCCAGAAGAGCGAGGAGGATCCGGGGCTTTCGGGTCTGAACATCAAGAAGGGCGACCAGGTCAAGATCACCGACGGCGCCTTCGAGAGCTACGAGGGCGAGGTGGAATCGGTGGACGAGCGACGCGGGATGGTGAGCGTGATCGTCTCCATCTTCGGGCGGATGACCCCGGTGGAAGTGGGATACTGGCAACTGGAAAAGGTGGAATAGGCGCCCCGCGCGGCGGGGAAGAGGTGCGACCGTGGCCAAGAAGGAACTGACCGCACAGATCAAGCTTCAGGCGCCGGGCGGGCAGGCGACGCCGGCGCCGCCGATCGGTCCGGCGCTGGGGCAGCACGGCGTCAACATCGGGC
>CAZNQN010000048.1:3426-10236 GCA_964574925.1 uncultured Phycisphaeraceae bacterium
TTCGGCTCAGACGGGCACGCAGATCATCAAGGTGATCGACAACACGCCGCCACGTCGGATTTGAACGGCATGCCGGTGGGCGTGGTGATCAACGTCTACGCCGACCGCTCGTTCGATTTCGTGGTGAAAAGCCCCCCGGCGGCGGTGCTGCTGAAGGATGCGGCCAAGCTGGCCAAGGGAAGCGGCACGCCCAACCGGGAGAAGGTCGGGACGGTGACCAAGGCCCAGTTGCGGGAGATCGCCCAGCGGAAGATGCCCGACCTCAACGCCAACACGATCGAGGCGGCGGAGCGGATCATCGCGGGGACGGCCCGGTCGATGGGGATCGATATCGTCGAGGGTTAAACGGACGTCCCATTCGGCGGGGCGGCAGCGGAACAGACCATGGGCTATCGAAGCGTTCGGTATCGCAAGCAGCTGGAGGTTCGCGGAGAAGACGCCGAACCCGTCTCCATCGAGGAGGGGATCGCGCGGATCAAGAACATGGCGCAGGTCAAGGCCGACCGCACCTACAAGAACGGCAAGAAACGCAAGGGCGGCGACCAGACGGTGGAACTGGTCGTCCATCTGGGGATCGACGCCCGTCAGGCCGACCAGGCGCTTCGCGGGGCGATCTCGCTCCCCAAGGGGCTGGGCAAGGAGCGGCGCGTCATCGCGTTCTGCGAAGGGCCTGAGGCCGAGGAAGCCAAGGCGGCCGGCGCCGTGGAGGTCGGCGGGGACGAACTGATCGAGAAGATCCAGAAGGGCTGGCTGGATTTCGACGTGGCCATCGCCCATCCCTCCATGATGGGCAAGGTCGGCAAGCTGGGTCGGATCCTCGGCCCGCAGGGCAAGATGCCCACGCCCAAGGCGGGGACGGTGACGAAGGACGTCGCGGCGGCGGTCAAGGAGTTCTCCGCCGGTCGGCTGGAGTTCCGCAACGATGCGGGGGGCAACATCCATCTTCCGGTGGGCAAGGTGAGCTTCCCCGATGCGGACCTGAAGGAGAACATCGAGGCGGTGATCCGGCATGTGTTGCGGATCAAGCCGGCGGCGGCCAAGGGGCAATACATCAAGCGGATCTGCCTGTCGGCGACGCAGACGCCGTCGGTGACGGTGTCGGCGGAATCGTAGGCGGGCACGAGGAACCACGATGAGCAAGGCGGTCAAGGAAATGATCATGCAGGAGCTGCGGACCCGCTACGCGGGCATCGACAGCGCCTGCGTGGTGGACATGACCGGGATGAACGTCCAGCAACAGCAGCGGTTGCGGCGGCTGTTGCGGGAGAGGTCGGCCCGGCTGGAAGTCGTCAAGAACAGCCTCGCGCGGCGGGCGTTTTCGGACGGACCGCTGGCGCCGCTGGGCGAAGCGCTGCAGGGACCGTGCGCCCTGGTGACGTCGAAGGAGTCGCTGGTGGAGGCGGCCAAGGCGCTGGTGGAGGCGGCCAAGGAGTTCGAAACGCTCACCCTCAAGCACGCGATTCTTGAGGGGGATCCGGAACTGGTCACCGTCGAGCAGCTTGCCAAGATGAAATCGCGGGCGGAGCTGATCGGGGAAGTGATCATGCTCGTGACCTCGCCGGCACGGCGGCTGGCGGGTTGCCTGACGGGACCGCCCTCGCGGATCGCCGGTTGCCTCAAGACGCTGGCCGAGCGGGAGGGGGCGAACAACTAAGACGGGGGCGGTTCCGGTCGCCCGGCGGGGTGGAACGGTGTTGCCCGGCCGGGTGTCGGAGGGATGACGGAAATCTTGAACGTCGGGGTTCGATTGGTCCGCTTCGGCGGATGAAATGGCCCGCAACGGGCGGGCCGCCTATCGACGCGGCGAACACGCGAAACGGGAGTGAAGGTAACGATGGCTGACGCACCTGCTGTGGAATTCAGTGCGGAGATCACCGAGCTGGCGGAGAAGCTCGTGAACCTTTCGGTCAAGGACGCCCAGGCGCTGGCGGACTGTCTCAAGACGGTCCACGGGATCGAGCCGGCCGGCGGCGGGGTGGTGATGGCGGCGCCGGGGGCCGGCGGGGCCGGCGGCGGCGAGGCCGAGGAGGAGAAGACCTCCTTCAACGTGGTCCTGGCCGGCTTCGGCGACAAGAAGATCCAGGTCATCAAGGTGATCCGCGCCATTACGGGGCTGGGCCTGAAGGAGGCGAAGGAACTCGTCGAGTCCTGCCCGAAGGCGATCAAGGAAGGCGTCTCCAAGGAGGAGGCGGAAAAAATCAAGAGCGAGATCGAGGAAGCCGGCGGCGCCGTCAAGATCGAGTAGCACCGCACCGTCGGTCGGCGGGCGATCGCCGGGGGGCGACTCGTCCGGAAGCCAGGTGATCGGGATTGGCGTAAGCGTTATCGCGACGGCGATCCATCCATCAAGAAGCAACTCCGCCGCGGGGCGGGAACGACCGGTCGATCGGGACGGGCCGGTCCACCGGATGCCCCGCGGTCTGAAGCAGCGTCCCCAGCGGAATCGTGTGACGAGACCCGTCCGCCATCGGGCGGGTCGCCGCGCGGGCGTTGCGCCCCGCAGGTGGAAGCGAAAAGGAAGCATCGCATGGTAACGGCCACGCTACCCGTACGCAGTTATGCCAAGGTCGGCGACGGCATGCCGATTCCCGACCTGATCGGCATCCAGACCCGTTCGTATGCCCGGTTCCTCCAGGCGGAGGTGCCGCCGGACAAACGAAAGAAGGAAGGGCTCGAGGCGCTGCTGCGCGAGATGTTCCCCATCGAAAGCTACGACGGGAACCTGGCGCTGCACTACATCGACTATGAACTGGGCAAACCGCGCTACACGCCGGACGAGTGCCGGGAGCTTCGGCTCACCTACGGCCGGCCGCTGCGCGTCCGCCTGCGTCTGACCCGCAAGGACAGCGACGAGATTCAGGAAGACCTCATCTACCTGGGCGACATGCCGATCATGATCGGCGGCGGGGAATTCATCGTCAACGGGGCCGAGCGGGTGATCGTCTCCCAGTTGCACCGCTCCCCGGGGGTGGACTTCATCAAGACGCAGGCGGAGGGCGACCGGGCGCTGCACTCGTGCCGGATCATTCCGGAGCGGGGAAGCTGGGTGGAGATCGAGGTCACGAAGAAGGACGTGCTCGGCGTGCGGATCGACCAGTCGGGCAAGCTGCCGGCGACGATGTTCCTGCGGGCGATGGACGAGAAATACTCCCGTGACGAGGACATCATCGAGGAGTTCTACCGCACGAAGCAGATCCGCGCCTCGCAGCTCGAGCCGGACATGTATCTCGCCACCGAGGTGGTCGATCCCGAGACCGGAGAACTGCTGGTGCGGGCCGGGTGCCAGGTGGGGGACGCGGTGGAGCGCATCCAGGAACTGGGGGTCAAGAACCTCCGGATCATCTCCAGCGTCACCGATCCGCTGATCCTCAACACGCTGGCGGAGGATTCGAGTCACTCGCGGGACGAGGCGCTGCTGAAGATCTATACCCGCCTGCGTCCGGGCAACCCGCCGCAGCTGGACAAAGCCAAGAAGCTGTTCGCGGAGAAGTTCTTCGACGAGAACCGCTACCGCCTGGGGAAGGTGGGGCGCTTCCGCCTGAACCGCAAGTTCGAGCTGGCGAACGAAAGCCGTTCGATGACGCTGACCACGGAGGACGTGGTCAACTGCCTGCGATACCTGCTCAAGTTGCGGACGGGCGAATCGGCGTTCGCCGTGGACGACATCGACCATCTCGGCAACCGCCGCCTGCGCACCCTCGACGAGCTTTGCGCCGACGAGATGCGCAAAGGCTTCTTGAAGCTTCGCCGCACCGTGCAGGAGCGGATGAGCATGAAGGATCCGGACCAGATCGGCCGGGTGGCGGAGCTGATCAACAGCAAGTCGATCAGCTCGGCGATCGAGCTGTTCTTCGGTCGCGGCGAGCTGTCCCAGGTCGTGGACCAGACGAACCCGCTTTCGCAACTGACGCACGAGCGGCGTCTGTCGGCGCTGGGACCGGGCGGTCTGAACCGCAAGCGGGCGGGCTTCGAGGTGCGCGACGTGCACATCAGCCACTACGGGCGGATCTGTCCCATCGAGACGCCGGAAGGGACCAACATCGGGCTGATCGCGTCGCTGAGCATCTACAGCATGGTGGACGACTTCGGCTTCCTCATCACGCCCTACCGCAAGGTGCGCGGCAGCGGGAAGCTGGGAGACGTGACCTATCTGCGCGCGGACGAGGAGATGCGCGAGGTGCTCGCCCCGCCGGACGCCGTCGATCCTGCCACCGGGTGTCTCGCCGAAGGGCCGCTCATCGTCCGCCGTCACGGCGAACTGGGCCAGGCCACCCGCGATCAGGTCACCTACGTGGACATCTCGCCGAAGCAGACGGTGGGCGTCTCCGCCTCGCTGATCCCCTTCCTGGAGCATGACGACGCCAACCGGGCGTTGATGGGGTCGAACATGCAGCGGCAGGCGGTGCCGTTGTTGAAGGTGGAGCCGCCGCTGGTGGGGACGGGGATGGAATCGGCCGTGGCCCAGAACAGCGGCATGGTCGTCCGCGCCCGCACAACGGGAACCGTCACCTTTGTCGATGCCAAGCGCATCGTGATCGACGAGACGGACGAGTACGTCCTGCGCAAGTTCCAGGGGCTCAACGAACGGACCTGCATGAACCAAAAGCCGCTGGTCCGGCCGGGACAGAAGGTCAAGGCGGGCCAGATCATCGCCGACGGTCCGGCGACCTGCAACGGGGAGCTGGCGCTGGGCAAGAACCTGCTCGTGGGGTTCATGACGTTCGACGGCCACAATTTCGAGGACGCGATCATCATCTCCGAGCGCCTGGTGCGGGACGATGCGCTGACCAGCATCCACATTGACGAGCACGAGGTGCAGGTCCGGGAGACGAAGCTGGGGCGGGAGGAGTTCACGGCCGACATTCCCAACGTTTCGGAGCGGGCGCTGGCGAACCTGGACGAGGACGGCATCGTGCGCATCGGCACCAAGGTCCGCGCGGGGGACATCCTGGTGGGCAAGGTCAGTCCCAAGTCCAAGAGCGAACTGACGCCGGAGGAGAAGCTGCTGCACGCCATCTTCGGTCGGGCGGGCGAAGACGTGAAGAACGATTCGCTCGAACTGCCGGCCGGGGAAGAGGGGATCGTGATCGGGGCGAAGCGGTTTTCGCGCCGGATCCACATGACGGACGAGCAGAAGAAGGAGCTCCAGGCGCGGATCGACGAATACGTCCGTTCGCAGAACGCCCGCATCATCGCCTGTTTCAAGCAGATGTGCGCCGAGATCGAGAAGGTGATGGGAGCGCCGATGGTGGATCCCAGCACCAAACAGAAGGTCGGACACAGCAACCTCGACGAAGTCATCCTGGAACAGGTGGAAACGTTCGAGAAGCACGTCCGCGCGCGCGACCTGAAATGGGTCAAACCCGCCTCCCTCCGCGAGGAGTGCCTCAAGATCACCGATCGGTACTGGCCGCGCATCGCGGAGATCCAGGAGGAGCGGGAGCGCAAGGCGGCCCAGATGAAACGGGGCGATGAGCTGCCCTCCGGCGTGCTGGAGATGGTCAAAGTCTACGTCGCGACCAAGCGGACCATTTCGGTGGGGGACAAGATGGCCGGTCGGCACGGCAACAAGGGCGTCATCGCCAAGATCCTGCCGGTGGAAGACATGCCCTTCCTAGAGGACGGTACGCCGCTGGACATCCTGCTCAACCCCCTCGGCGTGCCGTCGCGGATGAACGTGGGACAGATCCTGGAAACGCACCTGGGTTGGGCGGCCAAGATTCTCGGCTTCCGCGCCGTTACGCCGGTGTTCGACGGCGCCACGGAGGAGGAGATCCACCAGGCGATGGCGGAAGCGAACGAGCGGGTCCGGGAACTGGAAAACGATCCGCAGGCGGTGGCGGAGGCGGGTGAGAAGGGCACGCTCTTCACCCCGCTGCCGCTGGGCGGCAAGGTGCGCCTCCGCGACGGTCGGACGGGGGAATGGTTCGATCAGCCGGTGACCGTCGGCTACATCTACATGCTCAAGCTGCATCACCTGGTGGATGACAAGATCCACGCACGGGCGACGGGGCCGTACAGCCTGATCACCCAGCAGCCCCTCGGCGGGAAGGCGCGCACCGGCGGACAGCGGTTCGGGGAGATGGAGGTCTGGGGTCTGGAAGCCTACGGCGCCGCCTACATCCTTCAGGAGTTGCTCACCGTCAAAAGCGACGACGTGGAAGGGCGGACCAAGATCTACGAGACGATGGTCAAGGGCAAGAACACGCTCGAAGCCGGCACGCCGGTCTCGTTCGACGTGCTGTGCAACGAGATTCGTGGTCTGTGCCTGAACATTCAGTTGGAGAAACGTCGCGCCGGCTGACGGTCAGCGCCGAAATGGGGGCGGCGGATCCTCGGCGGCGGACGTTGGTTGTTCCGCAGATGGGGACCCAAGCGCACCCCCGGCAGGAGGCCCGAACCATGATGGATCGAATCGAGTTCGACATGATCCACAGACCCACGGGGAAGGAGCTGCTGGCGTTCTACCGGCGGCAGCACCACGAGACGACGCATTCGGTGGAGAAGTTGCAGGAGATGCTCGACCGGGCGTTCTGCTTCGCCACCGCCCGCCGCGGGGGGGAGATCGTCGGCATCGCCCGCGGCACCACGGACGGGCTGATCGGCCGGCTGGCGGAGTGCAAGCTCGACCCGACCTGCCAGGGACCGGCATGCGTCACCCGCACGGACGGGCGGATCGAGCACGACAGCGAGGGGATTGCGGCCGAGATGGCCCGTCGCGTCATCGACGCCCTTCGGGAAGCGGGCGTGGAACGGATCGAGGTGACGGCCTACGGGACGGAGGTGGACTTCTGTGAGGAGCTGGGGTTC
>CAZNQN010000049.1:0-10137 GCA_964574925.1 uncultured Phycisphaeraceae bacterium
CACATCGTGTTCATCACCGCGGAACGATCCGCACCGTTCGGCGCCGGTTCGCTGGTGATGGCCTCCCTGAATGATCCGTTCGCCCCCTACCGGGTGCTGATCTCCGCCACGGATTTCCTCGTCAGCGACGCGGCGCCATTGCCCGATGGACGTCTGCTCGTTTCGGCCAAACCCGCCGGCAAGGAATCGGGCACGTTCGGGTTGTACCTCTACGACCGGGGTCGGATGACGCTGTTGTACGACGACCCGGAGACGGACGAATTGTCCCCGGCCGTCGGGGTCGAGCGGAAGACGCCCGAGCTGAGGATCAGTACGGTCGTCCCCGGCACATCCTACGGGTATCTGGCGATTCTCAACGTGTATGAGACGGACCGGACGGACCAGCATCCGTTGCGACCGGGCACGGTGCGGGCGGTGCGGTTCCTCGAGGGACGGCCGGTTTCCCACCACGACGGGGAAGTTACGTTTCTTCCGTCTCCGGGCGGACCGGACGAGCCGTGGATTCAACCGGCCTCGGCGACGGGCACGCTTCCCGCGCGCATCCTGGGGGAGGTACCGCCGGCTCCGGACGGGTCGGTGTACGTCAAAGTGCCGGCCGATCGCCCGCTGCGGATCCAGTTGATCGACAACGAAGGCTTTGCCGCCGTCAACGAACGGGCGTGGTTCTGGGTGCGCCCGAACGAAAGGCGGGTCTGCATCGGCTGTCATGAGAATCGCGAGCTGGCGCCGCCGAACACGGTTCCCCTGGCCGTGCGGCGGGCGCCGACCGACCTGACCGATGCCGCGCAGTGGCGGACGGTCACCTTCCGTCGGGACATTCAACCGATCGTACGCCACACCTGCGCGGTGAGCGATTGCCACGTTTCCCCGTTTCCCACGGCCGGGATGAACCTCATCGTGGATCGGATCGACGGGACGCGCAATGCCCCGCTGGCGGATCGTTTCGGGCCGGCGTACGCCAACCTGCTGGCCCGGCGGAAGGGGAAACCGTTTTCCGTGGGCGGGCGTCGCGTGCATCCCGGCGATGCCCGATCGAGTCCGCTGTTGTGGATGCTGTACGGGCGGGCGCTGGCGAAACAGTACGCGCCGGCGCCGTTCGAGCGGCCGCTGCTCAAGCCGCATCCCGGGCCCATGCTGCCGGAGGCGAAACTCGAACGGTTTCGCACGTGGGTGGATCTGGGCGCGGTGTATGACGCGGAAGCGCCGCCGGGAGATTGGCCCTATACGATCCCCGATCTGCGCACCGTCGTGATCGAAGGAAAACCGGACAATGGCACAAAGAATTAGCGCAACCATACCCGGCCGGCGTCGGATTCTCGCTCGGCAGACGTCCTGCATCGCCAGCCGTGCCCGGGCATGGGGCCTGAGGCGCACACGCGGCGCGGGTGGGGCTGCATTTCTTCTCGCAACGGGCGTAGCCATCAGCAGTACACCCCTTCGTGCCGGGGAGGGGAACCCTCCGGCCTCTCCTCCAGTTGGGTTCACGGATGTGACGAAAACTGCCGGCATCGACTTCACGGAAACGCTCGGCGATCCGGAGATGAGCAACATCGTCGAGTCCGCCGGCGTGGGATGCGCGTTCCTTGATTACGACGGGGACGGGTGGCTGGACGTGTATCTCGTGAACGGGTGCTGGCGGGAGCAAGTTTCCGATCCCACGCTGCCGGCGGATCGGCGGGCGAAACTGGCGGCGGCCACCGACCGCCTCTATCGCAATCGCGGGGACGGATCGTTCGAGGATGTGACGGAACAGGCGGGGCTGAATCGACCGGCATACGGCATGGGCGTGACGGTGGCGGATATCGAGGGAGATGGTGATCCGGACATTTACGTCACCAATTACGGACGCAATTGTCTATACCGCAACAACGGGGACGGAACGTTTACGGAAATGGCGGCCTCAGCGGGCGTCGCGGATCCCGGCTTCAGCGTCGGCGCCGTCTTTTTCGACTACGACCGGGACGGCAACCTGGACCTGTACGTGGGGAATTATGTGATCTTCGATCCTCACTACCGATCGTACTACGCCCCGGACGGGTTTCCCGGCCCGCTGGCGTATACCGGCCAGCAGGATCGCCTCTTCCGCGGGCGGGGGGACGGCACGTTCGTCGAGGTCACGAACGACGCGGGGATCGTCGTCGAGCCGGTCGGACGGGCGATGGGTGTGGGGGCGTTCGATTTCGACGGCGACGGATGGCAGGACGTGTTCGTCTCCAACGACGCCATGGAAAACTTCCTGTTCCGCAACCAGCAAGACGGCACGTTCGTCAACGAGGCGTGGGAGCGCGGCGTGGCGTTCGGGGAGAACGGAGAGGCGACGGCCGCGATGGGCGTGGAGTTCGGCGATTATGACGGGGACGGGCGGCTGGATGTGTTCGTCCCGGACATGACGTTCTCCTGTCTGTATCGGAACGTGGGCAAGGGCGGCTTCGAGGACCATGCCGGTCGGAGCGGACTGGCCCCGGTCATGGGGCAGTATGTGGGATGGGGCGGCGTCCTGGCCGACTTTGACCTCGACGGCGTGCTCGACCTGTACGTCAGCAACGGCGACGTCCATCATCTCGAACCGCATGAAGATGTCGTCTTTCTGGGCGACGGAAAGGGGCGATTCCGGGACGTATCCGAGACGGCGGGGACGTACTTCCAAGAGGAACACGTCGGGCGGGGCGTGGCGGGCGGAGATTTCGATAACGACGGGGACGTGGACGTTCTGGTGACCAATCTGAACGACCGGCCGGTGCTGTTGCGCAACGACACGCCGCGCCGCGGGCGTCACTGGTTGCTTGTGAACCTGATCGGGTGCGGCGGAAACCGGGATGCCCTGGGAGCGATCGTGGAACTCCGCACGCCGGCGGGAACCCAGATCCGTCTGCGGCGCAGCGGCGGCGGCTATCTCTCCCAGCATGATCCGCGCCTCCATTTCGGATTGGGGACAAGCCGCAGCGCAGAGGTCTTGACCGTGAAGTGGCCGGACGGCTCCCGACAGGTGCTTCGGGACGTCCGGGCAGACCGCATCGTGACCATTCGTCAAACGTGTGGAGAGCATAAGGGTGCGCGGCAAGCGGTGGGGCCAAAGAAGGCGGCGCAGCGCTGAGCGGTTCGCCATGCGGGTTCGAGTCGCCGGAATCGGCTGTCTCGTCGTCGGAATCGTCTGCGCGAAGACGGCTGGGGCGCAAGCGGACAATGGAATGTGCGGCCCGAAGTTTCTCCTGCGGGAACCGGATCGGGCCGCCCTGCTCGTGTTGTGCGAAAAGCGGAACGCGGTGCTCCGCTTCGACCTTTCGACGAAGGCGATCGTTGGGGAGGTCGCCGTGGCGGAGCAACCCGTCGCAGCCGCGATTCACCCCGACGGAACGCGATGGTACGTATCGTGTCGCCGGGGACAGGAGGTGATGGAACTGGACCGAGAGACGCTGGCGGTCCGGCGGCGGTTTCGATTGCGGGGGGATCCAACCGGTGTGGCCGTCTCCGAAGACGGGCGTCGTTTGTATGTGGGCGTGCACTCGCTGGATCAGGTGGCGGTGCTCGATCTGGAGAGCGGGAAAGAACAGAAACGACTGGCGGCGGGCAACGGGCCGGAAGCGGTCGTCCCGGAACCGTCGGGCGGGCGCATCTACGTGACGAATCTTCTGTCCGATCCCGTGCCGCCGGATCGACCGTGCCGAAACGAAATCACCGTCATCGACGATCGAACGGCACGGGTCGTCGAGCGGATCATCCTGGAAGGAGCGAACATCGGTCGGGGCATGGCGTTCACCCCGGACGGTTCGATCGGCGTGGCGGCAATCAGCCGGCCGAAAAACCTCGTGCCCATGGTCCAGGTCGCCCGCGGGTGGGTCGTCACGAACGGGTTCGTGCTGTTTTCGCCCGGACGCCGCGTGAAGCCGGTTCAATTGCTGGTCGATCGACCCAACCGGGCGTTCGCCGATCCGTACGGCGTCGCCATCACGCCGGACGGGACGTCGCTTTACCTGACCTGCGCCGGCGTGAACACGGTCGTTGCCGTGGACCTGCAACGGGTGATGAAAACGGCGGCGGAGGCGCGGGCGGGGAAGATTCCCCGCTTCGCCGATCACCTCGGTTTGTCGAGACGCTATGTGACCGCGACCATCCCGGTCGGCGCCAACCCGCAGGCGCTGGCCCTGGAACCGGACGGCTCACGGCTCTATGTCGGAAACCGTCTCGATGACACGGTATCCGTCATCGACACGGCTTCGAAACTCGTCATCGACACGTTCGTTCTCGGCACGCCTGCCCGGAGTCACGCAGCCGAAGGGGAGAGATATTTCCACAGCGCGGCGCGAACCTTCCAGCAACAGTTCTCCTGCTCCAGTTGCCACCCGGACAACGGATTCGATGGGTTGGTCTACGATCTGGAACCCGACGGATTGGGGCAGAACCTGGTCGAGAACCGCAACCTTCGGGGGATGGCGGGGACGAACCCGTTCAAATGGATCGGCTCCAACCCGGATATCACGACGCAGTGCGGATCGCGCACGGCCAAGTGGATCGTACGGACCGGATGGCTGGATACGAGGCAGGTGGTGCGCCTGGCTGCGTATATCCGGTCCATCCCGCCAGCCGTGAATCCCTATCGCCCCCCGGGCGGCGGACTCACCGACGCCCAGCGTCGCGGCAAGGCACTGTTCGAGAGGAAAACGACGAACGACGGCACGCCGATTCCTCAAGAGAACCGCTGCTCGACCTGTCACGCGGGGCCGAAGTTCACGGACGGTCGACAGACCGACGTCGGCACGAAGGGGCGCGGCGATACGCACTCGGCATTCGATACGGCCCATTTGATCGGCGTCTTCGAATCCGCGCCGTATCTCCACGACGGACGCGCGGCGACGCTGGAAGAGATCTGGACATTGCACAACGCCGAGGACAAACACGGCGTATCGAGCGACTGGACGAAGCGGCAGTTGAACGATCTTGTGGAGTACCTCAAGAGCCTGTGAGGCGGAATGGATATGAAGGCACCGACCGCAATCTCTATCATTCTTTCCCTCGTGCAAGCCTTCGCCTCCTCCGTCCAGGCGGCACCTCCTCTTTATGACGAGTGGGAAACCTTTGACACCCGTCGCGGCCTTCCCAGCGACAAGGTCCTTTGCGTATGTGCAACGGCTCGCGCGGTGTGGGTAGGAACCGATCGCGGATTGGCCCGCTATGATGGGCGACAATGGCACACGTACGGCCGCGAAGATGGGCTCGCCCATCCGGTCGTCATGGCGATCACGGAGGATCCGGAAACGGGCGATGTGTGGGTGGGAACACTGGGTGGCCTGTCAAGATTCACCGCCGGCCGGTTCGACACCTTCACACAATTCAATAGCGGCCTATCGAACGACGTCGTATACGGTCTCACCACCTCCCACGGAGAAGTATGGGCAGCCACTGCGGCCGGCACCAGCCGCTACGATCCTCGTACGCATCAATGGACCCTTTACGACGAAAAGAATACGCCCATGCACGAAATCTGGTGCTATGGAGCGGATGCCTGCGGCGACAAGGTATACTTGGCTGTCTGGGGCGGGGGCTTGCTGGAATACGACCGCGCGCGCAACCGCTGGCGCGATTATCGTGATCCCGACGGAGAAATGGAGATCGATCTCTTTCGCAATGATGGCCTCGTACACGATGTCGTCGCAAGCGTTGCCTGCGATCGGGCGGGAATCGTGTGGGTCGGCACGTACTTCGGTTTGAGCACCTATGACGGGCGAAAGTGGCTCAATTTCATGGACCACGATCCACCCGTCGGCGGGCTTGCGAGCAATTTCATCAACTTCGTGACCGCTCACGATGGATACGGCTGGATCGCGACGGACAACGGATTGAACGCCACCGACCGGAAAAGCTGGTGGACGTACCGACGCGACCCGAACAGCGGAAGAGGCATCGTGCTGGAGCGCCGGCCGGACGGATCGATCCGGCAAGTCGCCATTGACACGATCTTCCCTCATAACTACTTGTTGGGCATCGCCTTCCAAGGTGACGATATCTGGGTGGCGACGGAAAAGGGCGTCTCCGTCGGTCGGCGAAGTCGCCATGCGTTGTCAACATCGACGCAAATGAACGTTTCCCGTCAATAGAGAACAGGAGATCGACGCATGATCGTGGCAAGAAAGAACAGGATCCCCAAACGGGCGATCGAGAACAAATCGGTTCTATGCGAGGCCTATGACTATCCGAAAAAAGTGTCCTTTTCACGAGGCATGCGGGTGGAACTCGATCATTGCGTGATGTTGTTTCTTTCAGGGACGGCCAGTGTCAATGATCAGGGAGAATCGGTTTTTCCCGGCGACGTAAAGCGACAGACGCAGCGAACGTTTGACAATCTAACGGGGCTTTTGGCGGCCGAAGGCGCGGACTGGCACGACGTTGTCCGGACGACGTGCTACTTGGCGGATTTCCGTTATTACGATGCGTTCAATGAGGTGCGGAACGCTTTCTATGAAGCGCAGGGACTCGACCCGCTTCCGGCGAGCACGTGCATCGAAGCGCGGATCTGTCGTCCGGAACTTCTGGTGGAGATCGAGGCCATTGCGATCATCCCGCAAGGCCGGCAGAAATGAAAAACGGCGACGCTCAAACGGAAACCGCACGGTACTCCATGATAGTGCTGATCGGGCTGCTCTGCTTTCTGTTTGGTGTCGGGCCGCCGGGTAAGGATGGACGGATGCCGGCACAGGCTCTGTCGAGTCAACGGCAGCACGTAGAAAAGCAGTCGTACGCCCGCACGCCGGACGAGATCATTCCGTACCGCCGGTTTCACCGACCGTATGTCCGCTTTTTTCAGAGCCTGATGCCTTTTCGGGGAGCGGGACGCGAAGAGAATCCCGTGGAGCGTCCCGCGTCGGTGCGGATCGGCGTCCTTCGACCAACCGGCTCGGCCGCCGACGCCGACATCGGGCAGACCATGCTGGAAGGCATTCGCCTGGCGGTGGATCAGGCCAATGCGGAGGGTGGGTATGAGGGAATGCCGTTTGAACTCCTGACGCGAAGCGATGCGGGACCGTGGGGGAGCTCGGCGAACGAGATGGTCGCATTCAAAGAGGACGGTGCCGTCGCCGTGATCGGATCGATCGACGGAGCCAGCAGCCATGTGGCGCTGCGCGTCGCCTTGAAGATCCATATGCCGATGGTCAACACAGCCACGACGGATCCGACACTCACGGAAACGAATGTTCCCTGGATCGCTCGCTGCATGGCGGATGACCGCCAGCAGGGCTACGCGCTCGCGCATTATATCTTTGAGGAATGTGGCATTCAGAAGGTTGCGGCCTTTCGTGTCAATGACCGCTTTGGTCGGACGGGCATTGCAGAATTCCGAGATGCCGCGCGGCGACTGAAACATCCATTGCGACTGGAGCTCCGCTGGGAACGCGGCGATCGGGATTTCACGCCGCAACTCCGCCGCATCGCCGCGGCCCGCGTGGACGCCGTGGTGATCTGGGGTAACGCCGCCGATGCCGCCGCCGTCGTGCGGATGATGCGGAAACGCCACATGACGCAACGCATTTTCGGATGCGATCGGCTCGTCAGTGAGCGGTTTCTCCACGAGGCCGGCGAGGCCGCGGAAGGCGTGGTTGCTGTAGCCTCGTTTTATCCGGATCCGTCCGCGGCGGCGTACGCCGATTTTCGCCGCGCATTCCTGGCTCGCTTCGGACATGAACCGGACGCCTTTGCCGCCCACGGCTACGACGGTGCAAACCTTTTGATGAACGCGATCCGCACGGCCGGCTTGAACCGCGTCCGGATCCGGGATGCTCTGTATGGTGTGAAAACATTCACGGGCGCCACAGGTGTCGTGGAGTTCGACACGACGATGAATGATATTGGGCCCGTCTATCTCGCCGAGGTGCGCGAAGGCGAGTTTGTGTATTCCCCGGCCTCCTTCACGTATGCGTCGTCGACCGAACGTCACAGGCAATCCCCAGAAACCCCGGATCCCGTCTACCGACGAATGACGGCGGCACCGGATGCCGGCCGTCTGCCCGGGAATGTCCGCACCATCGGAACCGAGACCCGGCGCATCGGATGCCTGCTGCCCATGGATGAGGCGGGACGTTCCGCCGTGCGCGGCCTGAAAATGGCACTTGCGGAGGAGCGCCGGTCGTACCCCGACAGGAAACCGGTCGAGCTGTTCGTGGAAGATCTTCGTCATCCGTGGGGCCAGGATACGGCGGCGTTGACGCGCCTCGTCGCCCAAGAAGGAGTCGTCGCCTTGATCGGCTCCACGGAGCTCCAGGGAACACGTCTGATGGAGACCATGGCTGCGCGGATGCGCCTGCCGCTTGTGACACTGTGCGAGAACGATTCGACGATCCACGCTGTGCCATTGCCCTGGGTCTTTTCGATTGGAGCCGGCGGCTCACAGATGGATTCCAACTTCATCAAGCGCTTTCGTCGTCGATACCGGAAGGATCCCGATCGGCACGCGGCGCTGGGATACGACGCTGCCCGATTGATCCTCCGGGCCCTTCGCGAGGGCGACGCCACGCGTCTTGCTGTTCGCAATCGACTGGCGAACGGCGCTTGGTTCTACGGAGCAAGCGGAGTGTTCCGATTCGACGCCCTGGGACGGCGCGTCAATCGTGAACCGGTCCTTGGCTCGGAAAAAGGGGACAAATGGCATTTACATCGTCAGGGGGAAAACACCTTTGGGGGGACGGTTGGCACACCCGTCGAATGAGGGGTTGTGTGAAGGGGACAGATCATGATTGTGTTTATGCGCCCGGACTGCTCCGAACGGCAGGCGTTGGACCTTGTCGAACAACTTGCCGCAAAAGGGCTAGAAAGTTACATGGTGAAGGGCGGCCGACAACGGGTCGTCGAGATTTTCGGCGACGCTTGCGATCTTGAACGCTCGTGGTTCGAGCGTATGCCCTTCGTGGAACGCGTCGTGGACAACGGTGGTCCGGTGCTGGCGGCGAACCGCCGATCGGGCGAGAAGACACGCATGATACCATTGGGGAACGGCGAAACCGTCGGGGGAGAGAAGATCGCCCTGATTGCAGGTCCTTGCAGCGTGGAATCCGAGGAGCGTCTTTTTCGGATTGCAGACGCCGTGAAAAAGGCCGGTGCCGTGGCGTTGCGCGGCGGGGCGTTCAAACCCCGAACGTCTCCCTACACATTCCAGGGACACGGCGAGCGGGCGTTGGAAATGCTCGCCCGTGCGCGAGAACGAACGGGGCTGGCCGTGGTCACGGAAGTGATGCGCTGTGAACATGTGGATCTCGTGGCGCAGTATGCCGACGTCTTGCAGATCGGCTCACGGAATATGCATCATACGCATCTGCTGGCGACGGTCGGACAACAGAAGAAACCGGTGTTGCTCAAGCGAGGATGGGGAGCGACGCTGAAAGAGTTCCTCCTTGCGGCGGAATATATCATGCTGAACGGCAACGAAAATGTCATTCTTTGCGAACGGGGAATCCGCACCTTCGAGACGCACGTGCGGAACACGCTCGCCCTCTCCGTCGTCCCCGAAGTCAAACGAATCTCACATCTTCCGATCATCGTTGATCCCTCGCATGGAACGGGGCGCGCGCATCTGGTCCCGCCCATGAGCGCCGCCGCGGTGGCATGTGGAGCCGACGGGCTCATCCTCGAAGCGCACGATTCTCCGAAACAGGCATGGACGGATGCCGCTCAGGCTCTGGACATCGCAGAACTCACTCGTCTTGCAAGCACGCTGGATCGATTCGCACAGGCTGCGAACCGCCGCTTGTGGTGACGGATCCGGCTCCGGTGCATGTCCCCGTTGCGATGAGAGTCGCGATGGTTTCATCCCGTCAGGCGGGCGACGTCGATCCGCGACCATCCCTGGACGGACAGCGTCGTGGCCCGAATCCGACGCCGCTGGAACTCCCTCGGAGTGCCTCCGGACCGCACCGATGAGGGGATCGGCTCATGCGCCCCCATGGATTGACCCGATCACGAATCAACAGCGCCGGGCGGATCGCCGCGATATCCCTGCCCCGGCACGGCAGCCGAACCGCACCTCGATACGTCGAGACGTCTGCTCCGGATCTTAAGGGGTGTTTCAAAACGTTGGTGGCAGATGTGGGCGGCGGACACTTGACAGAGCCGCGACCGCCTCCCATGAAGGGAGCCGGGTCAAGGTCGTAAGTT
>CAZNQN010000050.1:0-10103 GCA_964574925.1 uncultured Phycisphaeraceae bacterium
CGATGCGTTCCGCCTTCCCGACATCATGCGGGCCGGCGGCGCGGTGCTGCGCGAAGTCGGCACGACGAACCGGACGCGGGTGAGCGACTATGCGGCCGCGATCAACGAACGGACCGCCTTGATCCTCCGCGTCCACACGAGCAATTACCGGATCGTGGGGTTCACGGAAAGCGCGCCGCTGGCGGAGCTGGCGGAGCTGGCGCATGCGCACAACCTGCCGCTGGTGGACGACCTGGGCAGCGGGGCGCTGTTCGATCCGGGCGAGCTGGGATTGCCGTCCGAACCGAGCGCGCGGGAGTCGATCCGCGGCGGGGCGGACCTGGTTTGCTTTTCCGGGGACAAGCTGGTGGGCGGTCCGCAGTGCGGCCTCATCGTCGGGCGGGCGGCACTGATCGAGTCGCTCGCCCGCCATCCGCTGATGCGGACCTATCGCGTGGACAAGCTCACGCTCGCCGCTCTGGAAGCGACCCTTCGGCTCTATCAGAATCCGCAGCAGGCGGCCGCCTCGATTCCCGTCTGGTCGATGCTGACCGCTTCGCCGGATGAGCTTGCCCGTCGGGCGCGGGCACTGGCGGAGATGCTCCAGGCGGCTTTGCCGGAGGAATCCTTCCTCGTCGGATCGGACGAATCCTACGCGGGCGGGGGGACGCTGCCGCAACGCCCCCTGCCGACGGTGGTGGTGCGCTGGCGTCCGCGGCGGGGGTCGGTGTCGCAGATGGCCGCCGCCTTGCGACGCGGCGACCCGCCCGTCATCGTCCGCATCAGCGAGGAGGCGGTCTGCTTCGATCTGCGCACGATCCGGGAGGAGGAGTTCGAGGCCGTTGCGGAAACCGTCACCGCCGCCGTCTGGGACCACCCGCCCGATCAGGAGACGGACGGCACCTCCCTGCCGGTAATCTCGTGAGCATCTGCTCTTACCCATGACCTGCTCCAATACTTGACCAGGTGTTATGAGCGTCCGGCGGAGCCGGGAGTTGCCTGCGGAGAGGCGGCTGGCGCAAGGGGGATTTTTGAGGAAACGGAAGCGACACCGTCCGAGGCAGATCATCCGCAAGTTTCGGGAGGCAGCTTTTCCGGATTGTTCACGTTGCCTTCCGTAATGGGTTCGTCGGGTGTTTCCCGAAGACACAGACCGGTCCTTCCCTGCTCGGATGCGGGTCGAGCAGGATACCGTTGCACGAGCCTCAAGCCCATGGGGCGGAACGCGAGGATGAGAAACCCGCGGGCGATCTGCGGCGGGCGGGCTGCCCGTTACCGGAATGGTGCCGCTTCGGAGATTGTCCGGCTCTCACGGTAACTTGCCGGCCGTGACGTGCTCCTCCTCTGTTCCGGTCCCCTTCCAGCGACCCACCCTTTTCCGTCATGCCTCGAGGAGTTTCAGAAACTTGGTTTCATCGATGATGTTGATGCCTAGCTGGCGGGCCTTGTCGTATTTCGAGCCGGGGTTTTCGCCGACGACGACGAGGTCGGTCTTGCGGCTGACGCTGCCGGCGGGCGTGCCGCCCATCCGCTTGATGGCGTCCTGCGCCTCCTTGCGGCTCATGCTCGAGAGCGTGCCGGTGACGACGACGGTCTTGCCGGCCAGGGGGGAATCGGTGCGGCGGGCGCGTCGGGGCTGTTTCATGTTCACGCCGGCGTCTTTCAGCCGCTCAATGATGCGCATGCCCTCCGGGGAGTCGAAGAAGCGGCGGATGCTGCCGGCGACCTCCGGTCCGATGCCTTCGACTTCCATCAATTCTTCTTCCGATGCTTTTTGCAACGCTTCCATGGAACCGAAATGCTCGGCAAGCAGTTCGGCCGTGCTCGCCCCCACGTGCCGGATGTTGAGGGCCGCCAGCAACCGCGACAGCGGCTGTCGCTTGCTTTTCTCGATGCCGCTTAGCAGGTTCTCGACGCTCTTTTCCCCCATGCGCTCGAGGGCGACGAGCCGTTTGCGCTTCTTGTGAAGGTGATACAGGTCGGCGTAGTCACGGAGAAGACCTTCGTCGACGAGCGTCTCGATGAGCACCTGTCCGGCGCCTTCGATGTCCATCTGGTTGCGGCCGCAAAAGTGGATCAAGCGCTCCTTGAGCTGGGCGGGACAGGCGGGGTTGATACAGCGCAGGTAGACGCCGCCTTCGTCCTGCTCGACCGATCCGCCGCAGACGGGGCATTTGCGGGGGCGCTGAATCCGCTTCGCGTCCTTGGGACGTTTTTCCTTCACCACGCGGACGACCTGGGGGATGATCTCGCCGGCCTTTTCCACCACCACCGTGTCGCCCACGCGCACGTCGAGACGATCCACCTGGTCGAAGTTGTGCAGCGTGGCGTGGCGGACGGTGGTGCCGGACAGGTGGACCGGGTCCATCACCGCCCGCGGCGTGATGGTGCCCAGCTTGCCGACCTGGAAGTCGACGCGGCGGATGACGCTTTCGGCCTGTTCGGCGGAGAACTTGTAGGCGATGCACCAGCGCGGATAGCGGCTCGTCGCGCCCAGGGCGTCGCGCTGATGCAGGGCGTTGATCTTGACGACCAGACCGTCCACCTCATAGGGAAACTCGTGCCGCCGACGTTCCCATTCGGGCAGATCGCGGATCAGATCCTCGATGCGTTTATAGAGCCGGCGGTACGGACTGACCGGGATGCCCCAGTGGGCGAACTTTTTGAACAGCGCCTCGGCCGTGTCCGCCGGCAACGGCTCGATCACGCCGAATCCGTGGGCGACGAAGATCAGACCGCGACCGGCGACGTTCCGCGGGTCGAGCTGCTTGAGCGTGCCGGCCGTGGCGTTGCGCGGATTGGCGAAGGTGGGTTTGCCTTCCGCCGCCAGTTTTTCATTAAAGGCCCGAAAGGACTCCTTCGGCCAGACGATCTCCCCCCGCACCTCCAGTACGTCGGGCACGTCCCGTCCAATGAGTTTCAGCGGGATGGCGCGGATGGTGCGGGCGTTGTGGGTGATGTCGTCGCCGGTGGTGCCGTCCCCGCGGGTCGCCGCCAGGGTCAGCACGCCCCGCTCGTAGCGCAGCGAGACGGCCACTCCGTCGATCTTCGGATCGACGAGGTATTCATACGGTTCCCCGCCCAGCCCTCTGGCCACGCGCTCGTCGAACTCGCGCAACTGGTCGGCGTCGTAGGTGTTGTCGATGGAGAGCATGGGCACGGCGTGCCGCACGCTGGTAAAACCCTCGATCGGCTGTCCGCCGACCCGCTGTGTCGGTGAGTCGGGGGTGACGAGTTCCGGGTGCCGGGTCTCGAGACGCTTGAGCTCCTCGAAAAGGCGGTCGTACTCGCGGTCGGAGATTTCCGGTCTGGCCAGCACGTAGTACAGGTAATCGTGCCGGCGGATCTCCTCCCGCAACTTCTCGATGCGCTGTCGAACGGAGGCGGCCATGACGGGGGCATTATCGCTTCGCCCGGCGGACCGTGCCAACCCGTCCGGTTGCAGGTACGAGATGTCCGTGCGGGCATCGCGAAACGCCGGACGCGACACACCATCGGGAATCGTTAAGGCTCCACCGCTTCCGCGAGGCGCAGGGCACGATCGTAGGCGTCACCGTCATTGAGATTGAGCAGGACACGGTCGATCTCCCGCGCATCGGGGAGCAGTTCCCGGGCGGGGACGCGGCGTAGACCGCCGGCGTGCGCGAATGCCTCCGCGCGACGCTCGCCCGCGCTAAGGCGGCGCTCCAACTCAGCGCGGAGCGAGGTGCGGTAGACGCCCAGCAGCGGATAGGAACGATCCTCGTGAACCACGATCACCCCCGGAAGGGAGGGATCCCATGCCCCGATGAGGCGCCGCAGGAAGACTGGCGTAAGCAGCGGATGATCGCAGGCGGCGACCATCACCGCCGGGCAGACGGACTCCAGGGCGGCAAGTCCGGCCAGCAGACCCGCCAGCGGACCGGCATTCTCCACCGGATCGTGCACGGCACGAACTTCCGGCGGAAGATGGGGAAGTTCCTGATCGGGTCGGGCCGCCACGAGGAGGGGACTCGCCACCTCGCCCACGATGCGAACCATCCGTTGCAGAAGGGTTTCGGGACCGAACGGGAGCCACGCCTTATCCCTCCCCATCCGCCGGCTTCGCCCCCCGCACAACACGAGACCGCCGATTCGCCGAGTGGAAGACCGTCCGCACATTTGCTCTTTCCGTGGCTCCCACTCTGCAGTGAAAGCGGGTACGCCGCAAGGCCGTAGCGGTCTCAACCGGTCGGGCGCCCCCACAAGAACCCCACGACGTCGATCCCGGTATGACGATCGGTGTTCCTGCTGGAAGAGGACGCAGAGCCGGAAACCGTTCCACCGTCCGGGGGAAAGAAAGTCTGCTCGCCGCTCGGGTCCGACCCAACCCGACAGGCGAAGCTCGCCGGCGTGTCACGACGGGCGCATCGGCTTCACCCTTTCGCCGGCTCCGAGCGGGGAAGGTACGTCCCGCACAGGGGTGACCGCGTCGTCCCACACCGTGCCCACCCGGCTCGCTCAGCGGATCAGGATCTCGGGCATCATCATCACCGCCCGCTCGGTGCGGAGCACCTCCAGCCCGCGGAGGGTGTGATACAGGGCCCGCGCCCGCATCGGCTCGACCGCCGCGAGGGTGGAGAGCGTCGAACGAAACCACGGGGACGAGGTCCACGGCGAGGCCGCCGATCCGCGGGCGAACTCATCGTCTTTCTTCTTGGGCATGAACAGATCGAAGAGGCTCTTCGGCTCGGGGATGACGCGGATTTCGAACTTGCCCAGCCCGGCCGTCTCCGCCGCGTACTGAATGGCGTCCTCCAGCCCGCCGATCTTGTCCACCAGCCCCAGCTCGAGCGCCTGTCGGCCGGTATAGACCCGCCCGCCGGCGATTTCGTCGATGGGCTTGGCGAGCCGGTCGCCGCGTGCCTCGGTCACATGCTTCTTGAACGTCTCGTAGATGGTTTCGATGTAGTCGCGGATCTTGCGGCGTTCCGTGTCGGAAAAGGGCGTGGCCGTGCTGAGCAGAGCCGCCATCTCCCCCCGCTTGTGCGGGTACCAGTGGACGCCCAGCTTGTCCCACATGCCGGTGGTGACGATTTTCCCCCCCAGTACGCCGATCGAGCCGGTGATCGTGCCGGGATCGGCGAAGATCGTCCGCGCCGCACAGGTGACGTAGTACCCGCCGCTGGCGGCGACGTTCCCCATCGACACCACGAGCGGCTTTCGCTCCGCCACCCGGCGGGAAGCGTTGAGGATGATCTCCGACGCCAGCGCCGACCCGCCCGGCGAATCGATCCGCAGCACCACGGCCTTGACCGAATCGTCCTTGGCCGCCTTGTCCAGCGCCTTGCGAAGCGTCGAGCTGAACGCGCCGGCGGTTCCGCCGAAGGGGCTGACCTCCTCCGAGCCGAGCTGGATCGGACCTTCGACGTACACCACGGCCACGCTCGGCTCCGTATACGTCTTGGGCGAGGGGTGGAGTAGCTGCATCAGCCAAGAGAACATCGCGAAGGGATCCTGCGGGATCTCCATTTCATCCTTCTTGCCGTAATCGGTGACCACCTTCACGTCCTTCCCGTAGCGTTTCTTGATGTCGTCGATGAACGCGCGGCGGGAGCGGACGGAGTCGATCAGTCCGGCTTCGAGGGCGGCCTGGGCGTGATACGGGCCTGCGTCGATCAACCGGCGGACGCGCTGCGGCGGGATCCCCCGCCCGTCGGCGATCATCCGTACGATCTCCTCATACAGGCCGTCCATGAGCCAGTCCATCATCTTCTTGGCTTCCTCGGAAGGTCCCTCGCGCATGAAGACCTCGGTCGCGCTCTTGTAGTCCCCGCAGCGCTCGAAGTCCGGCACGCAACCGATCTTATCCAGCATCCCGCGCAGGTAGAGCGATTCGCCGTACAGCCCGACCAGCCACACGTCCCCCGTCGGGACGACGGAGATATGGGAAGCGCCCGTTGCGGCCACATAGGTCAGCGTTCGCAGGGCGTCCGCGTGCACGAAGACGGGTTTGTCCACGGCCGAAAACGCCCGCAACGCCTGGTGCAGTTCCTGGAGCTGTCCCAGCCCCATCGACGCCTCGTTGAGGTCGATCACCACGGCCACGACGTCGTCGTCCGTCCGCGCCTTCTTGAGCCGTTCGAGCAATCCCTTCAAAGAGATCGGGGGCTCGTTGCCGAACAGCGGCGGCATGTGCGTGGGTGTCTCCACCAGCGTGGAAGGGATCTCGAAATAGGCGATCGTTTTCGTCTCCTGCGCGTCGTTGTCCTTCTTGAACCGCCGCAGGGCGTCCGACAGCGGATCGGATGCGCGCACCCCGCTCGATCCAAGCCCCACCGCCGCGATGAGCAGCAGGCAGAGGGAACCTCGCCTTCCACGTGAGACGCAACGCGTACGTATTCCTCCGCCCGGAACGAGATTGTTCATCGACGGTGACGCGGTTTGTTCGCTATGCATGGTCGCTCCTCCTGCGGCGTATTCGCAGCCCATACCTTTTTATTCATCGAATGTCTTCCATCTCCCGACGCGGACAAGAGGCGGCCATCCGGGGAACCTGGGAAACGCCGCGATCCCCGGCGGATGAACCAACCGCATCATATCGACCGCGACCGAAAGCTTCCACGAAAAAGACAGGCGACGTGACAACTCCTTACCGTTCTTCGCCGGCAGGCGTGTTCGAGGAGGAGGATACGCCTGTGGGAGCGGAGGACGCGATGAACGCGTTGCGCGAACGTCGCGTGCCGCGAAGCAATGCCCAGGCAGCCGCCGCCCACAAGGCCGATCCGACGATCACCGCCCACGCATGGATGCGAATCGGGTCTGCCCCCTTGCGCAGTACGAGCAGACCGACCACCAGCAGCACCAGCCCGATCCCCCGACGCCGCCACGGCACCGCCTCGTCCAGCAGCAACACCCACAACACCCCCAGAATGATCAGCTCCCGGGCCAGCGGGAACACGCTCATCCCGTACAGTGTCGCCTTCGGCAACGCCAGCAGCCCCTTCGGTCGAACGGTCATCCCCCGGGGTGTGACTTCCACGATTTTGTCCTTCTGCGGCCACATCGTCTCTCCGTAAGGCGTCTTGACCCAGATGTGGGTGAGGCTGCCCACCAGGTTCGCCTGGATGCCGAGGGCGCGCAGCACCGAGGCCGCCACCACCGCCCGCCCGTCGCAGTCCTCCTTCCCCTTCTCCAGGACCTCCCGCACGGTCGGCAGGTAATCCGCCACGCCCCAGGTGTTCCAGTCCCAGTCGTAAGGAACCATCTCGTATACGACCGCCTCGGTGGTCGCGATGGTCCTTTGTACCGAGGTCGGTTCGGGCAGGTGGGACCGGACCTCATCGGCCATCCGTTGCACGCCGGGATCGGTCGGGTCGATCAGCGCCTCGGGGTTCCGCCAGTGCCGGATGTGGCGGAGGAGTCGACCGGGATAAGGAAAACACACGATCAGATACGTGAAGGCGAAGACGGCCGTTTTCAACGGAAGGCGGCAGTACCACCGCCACCGGTTCCAGATCAACAGGGACATGTTCGATCCCCGAAAGCCGCGCGGATCATGCGAGCAGCCGGTCCGCTCCTGCTCCGACACCGGATTATAGACGGCTTCCCGCTCGTTTTCCGCGCCGCGGGTTTTTCGTCCGCGCAATGGATCGGTCCCCGATGCGCATCCGACGGGGCATGACCGGACGAGCGTTGCGAGGCGTCCGGAAGAGCGATTGCGGGCAATGATGTCATTTGATGAATCCGCCTTGCCGCCGGACAATGGATCGACCGGGTCGCACCGCCCGGCGGGAACCGTGATCGCCATGACCCTGCTTGTCGCTTCCATTCTGCCGCATACGTTCGAAGAACTCGAACGGGACGTCCGCCGGGCCTGGGACGGCGGAGCCGACGCCGTCGAACTCCGCCTCGACGCCTACGAGGGCGATCTCGGGCTCGTCCGACAACTGCTGACCACCGGGCGGGATCGCATCTGGATCGTCACCTGTCGCAGCCCCGAAGAAGGCGGCTCGTTCCGCGGTGATACGCGGGAGCGGGTGTCCCGCCTGCTGTCGGTCGCCCGCGGCACGGGCGCCTACGTCGATTTCGAATGGGCGGACTGGAAACGGTCCGCCAACATCCGCCAGAAGATCCGATTGGCCCTGGAACCGCAAGGCCCGCGCGATCGGCTCATCCTCTCCGCCCATGATTTTTCCGGACACGCGCCGAGCATGGGCGACCTGCCGGAGGCCGAACGATCGTCCGACCCGCCCGCCTGCATCAAGTGGGCCTATCGCGGCGAGCGAATCACCGGCACCTTCGCCGCGCTGGATCGCCTGCATGAAACGTCGTCGCCGCGCATCGCGCTGGCCATGGGAGAGGAGGGTCTGTGGACGCGGGTGCTGGCCAAGAAGCTCGGCGCCTTCGCCACCTACTGCGCCCTCGACGTCGAGCACCGCACCGCTCCGGGGCAGCTTTCGCTCGAACGGATGCGGGGGCTGTTTCGCTGGGACAGACTCGACGGGGAAACGCGCGTGTTCGGTGTCGTCGGCGATCCGGTCGCTCACTCCCTCAGCCCCCTGCTGCACAACCACTGGTTCGCCGAAGCGGACCTCAACGCCGTCTACCTTCCGCTCCGTGTTCGCAGCGTCTCGAACGTCGAAACGCCTGCGGACTCCGGTCTTCCGCAAGCGGATCGTGGGGCGGCGGGAGGAAGCGAGTTGGACCGCTTTCTGAGTGGATGCGTGGAACGTCCCTGGCTGCACGTGACCGGTCTGAGCGTCACGATCCCGCATAAGCGGGCCGCGCTCGCCTGGGCCGGCGAGGGGGCGGACGCGATGTCGCGGGCGATCGGGGCGGTCAACACGCTCCACTTCACGTCCGACGGCGTGCGGGCCTACAACACGGACGCCTACGCGGCCGTCGATGCCCTCGCGGCGGCGCTTCGCGTTCGGCGGGAAGAACTGGCCGGCCGGCGGGTGGATGTCCTCGGATCGGGCGGAGCGGCGGCGGCCGTCGTCTACGCCCTCATGGAACTCGGCGCCGGAGTCACCGTCTACGGACGAGACCCCGCCAAGACCCGATCCCTGTGCGAGCGGTTCGGGGCGAAGCCTCGCCCCTGGGCGGACCGCGACCGCCACAAAGGCGACATCCTGATCAACACCACCAGCGTGGGCATGGGTGCGTCGGCCGAGGCATCGCCCATGAATCCGGCATCGCTGCTCGGCTACGCCCTTGTTTTCGACGTCATCTACAACCCGCCGGAAACGAAGCTGCTGCGGGAGGCAAAGGCCGCCGGGATCAAGACCCTCAACGGTCTGGACATGTTCCTCCGCCAGGCCGCCATGCAGTTTACGCTGTGGACCGGTCGGACGCCGGATATGGAAAGCGGCCGACGCCTGCTGCTCGATACGCTGGAGAGCCTAGCCACTCCGTGTTCCGAGCCGCGGGCTTCGGCCCGCGCGAGCGATCCGGATCCCGTCCGCGAACGAGGGTCGAAGAACCGGCCTACGATTTCGGACCAAGACCCGGGCCATGAGGCCGCGAACGGATAAACACATGAGTGAAGACCGCCCGCCGCCGCGTCCGGATCGACCGCTGGTGCTGATCGGTCTGCGCGGCGCCGGCAAGAGCACGGTGGCCCGCATCCTGTCCGAGAAACTGAAGGTCGAACGGATCGACACCGACGACCGGATCACGGCTGAAGCCGGCATGACCATCGCGGAGATCTTCGCGCGGGAAGGCGAATCGGGGTTCCGCCGCCGCGAGCGCGTCGAGGTGCGAAAGGCGCTGAAACCGCCGCCCAGGGTCGTCAGCCTCGGCGGGGGAGCGATCCTCGATCCGGACACGAGGCACGATCTTGCCCGCGGCGCCTTCGTGGTCTGGCTCCACGCTCCGTCGGAGGTGCTCTGGCAGCGCATCGCCGCCGATCCGGCTTCGAAGAGCGATCGGCCCGCGCTGACGGGCTATCGAGGCGAGGCGGAACTCGCCGCCTTGCTCGCTCAGCGCAGACCGCTCTACGAGCAAGTCGCCGACATGATGCTCGACACGGGCGACCTCACGCCCCACGAAGCGGCCGACCGCATCCTGAAGCATCTGGCAGCCACCCTCTCCGATCCCCGACGAGGCAATCCCCCCGGATGATGCGGCACCGAATCGTCCCGTCCTCCATTTGCCGGCATGGT
>CAZNQN010000051.1:0-10029 GCA_964574925.1 uncultured Phycisphaeraceae bacterium
CAGAGCATCACCCGGTGGTTGCCCTGGCTGAGGACATACTCCGCCGACATGAGCAGTTCCTTGATCGACGCCGCCAGCCCGCGTTTGATGAACACCGGCTTGTCCGTTTTGCCCACCTCCAGCAGCAGGTTGAAGTTCTGCATGTTGCGGGCGCCGATCTGGAAGATGTCGGCGTACTGATAGACCGTCTCCACGTCGCGCGGATCGACGACTTCCGTGATGGTGGGCATGTTGAGCCGTTCGCCGGCTTCCTTGAGGATTTCAAGCCCTTCCCGGCCGCGACCCTGGAAGGAATAGGGCGAGGTGCGGGGTTTGTACGCCCCGCCGCGCAGGATGGCCGCCCCCGCCTCTTTGACCGCCCGGCCGACCTCGAAGAGGATCTCCCGGCTTTCGATGGCGCACGGACCGGCGATGATGTTGACGTGGGGGCCGCCGATGCGCACGCCCTTGATGTCGAGGATGGTATCGGCCTCGTGGAACTCGCGGGAGGCGAGCTTGTACGGCTGGGTGATCGCCATGACCTCGTCGACGCCCGGCAACTGTTCGAGCTGCTGGTGCGTCTCGACGGTCTTGGAGCCGATCGCCCCGATGATGGTGCGGTACTCGCCGCGCGACAGATGCGGCGTGAGCCCCAGCTCCCCGATGCGATCCACCACCCGCCGCACGTCGTCGTCCGACGCGCCGGCCTTCATCACCACGATCATGTCCATGCGTCCACGTCAGCCCCGAAACACCGGTGTTTCCGCCCTTCGTCCCCCAACACGACCGCGACCGCCGAAACCGAGGAACTGTTTCAAAACCCGTTCGGCGAACCCATGGACGTTCGTGTCCCCGATACGGAGCCCGGCGCCTTCCGCTTCGTGCCCGTTCCGCAGACAGAAACCCCTCGATTCACGCGAGCGTCCCGGCCGGTCCTAAGTCCCTGCAAATCAAATCTTTAGACGAAAACCAACCCGGTGAGTCTATCTTTCGACGGCGCGAAAGTCAATCGAATGAACGAACGTCCGGCAGAACGACCGACGGCCTCCGCACGCTGAAACCGCCGGTCCCTTACAAACCGTAAATGTCCGAAAACTTCTCGCGGACGTAGCGCAGGAACGGCTCGGTGGAGAGCGGTTTACCGGTCACGCGCTCGACCAGTTCAGCCGCCCGGTGACGCTGCCCGTGACGGTGGATCTTCTCCCGCAACCACTCCCGCAACGGGGCGTGATCGTTTTCGGCGATCCGCTGCGGCAGATCGGGAATCTCCTTGCGGGCCTGCGCGAAAAACTGCGCCGCGTACAGGTTCCCCAGGGCATAGGTGGGGAAACAACCCTCCGCGTCACGTTGCGGGCGGACGCCGAGCGTCTTTTCCATCCCCTCGTTCCACGCCGCCGGAACGTCTTCGACCCGGAGCGTTCCGCGGATCAGCGACCGCTCGATCTCGAACCGCAACACGATGTGCAGGTTGTACGTCAGCTCGTCCGCCTCCACGCGGATCAGCGAGGGCGTGACGGTGTTGACGGCCGCATGGAACGCATCGAGCGACACGTCCCCCAGCGATTCGGGAAACGTCTGCTGCAACGATTCGTAATGGTGTTCCCAGAACCACCGGCTGCGCCCCACAAAGTTCTCCCACAAACGGGACTGCGACTCGTGGATGCCGAGGGAGACGGCCTCGCCCGCGGGGGTGAAGACGTGTTCACGCGGAAGCCCCTGTTCGTAGAGGGCGTGTCCAGCTTCATGCAACACGCCGAACAGCGCCGAGGGCAGGAACGATTCGTTGTAGCGCGTGGTGATGCGCACGTCCCCCGCGCCGCCGATCGTCGTGCAGAACGGATGGGTGGAGACGTCGAGCCGACCGGCGCGGAAATCGAACCCGATGCTCTCCGCCAGGCGGCGACACACCGCCCGCTGCCGGTCTTCCGGAAACCGCCGACGGAGGATCGACGGATCGGGCTTGCGGGTCGCTTCCATCAAAGGGGGGAGCAGCGCGGCGATGCCGTCGCGCAGCTGGTTGAAGATCGTCTCGACGACCGCGGCCCGCATCCCCGGTTCGTATTCGTCCATCAGGGCGTCATAGGGTTCGGTCTCGTACCCGATGCGGTCCGCCACCTCCCGCTTCAGGTCGATCAGCGTGCCCAGCATCGGGGCGAAGGCGTTGAAATCGGAGCGGGCCCGCGCGTCGGCCCAGACCTCCTTGGCCTTGGACGACGTCTCCGCGATCCGGCGGACGAGTTCGTTGGGCAGCTTCACCGCCCGCTCCACCACCCGCCGCGTTTCGCGGAGGTTGGTCTCCGCAACGGGATCGCTCCCGGCGTCGGCCTCGTCCAGCAGACGCCGCAACTGCGGATCGGTGAGCCGTTCGTGGGCAAGTCCGGCCATCAGGGCGGACTGCCGTGCCCGCACCGTCACGCCCTCCCGCGGCATCTGCGTTTCCTGGTCCCAGTCCAGCAGGGCCCCGATCGACTGAAGACAGCCGATCTCCCGCACCCGCTCCATCAATCGCCGGTAGGCCTCATTCATCGCGCCTGGATCTCCCGTCTGATCGTGTGGTCGTGCGTGGGCCGATGCTCCCGCTGCGTCGTGTGTCCGCTGCGCAGCGTTCCGCGGCATCCCCCGGCAGGAACCTATCCCGCCGTGCCGCCGCCGTCCAGGCAAAGGCGTCCGAGCGCCACGTATGAGGCCTGAGCATCCGCGAGGCCGGTTCCAAGCGGTGTGGCGGAATGAATCGCCAGGAAAACAGGGACCGCCATAGCAAACCCGAGACAAGAAAACTAAAGTGTGAATGCAATATATTTGTCTTGTGTTGCGATTGCGAGGGTGGGATGGAGCAGGTCTCTGTGTTGGCGGGTGGGAGCGGGCCGGTGCGGGCATCACCGGGCGAGGATGGCGACCGGTCCGCCTGCCAAGTAAGAGAAATCTTCTTGACATTTATCGGCAGGCCCGTTATAGTCGTACGCAGCAGCAGACAACATGGAACGTTTTCGGCGGAGACGATGAGCGGGGTTCGATAGAATCTTATATCCATAGCGGGGAGTCATCCCCGGCCCGAAACGGTCGGCACCTTATCCAGCCGGCGGTTTTCGATCATCCGAAACATCGATACCCGTAAGTACGCAAACCGCTCTTTTCTCTGAGTCATTCACACTCAAGAGCCCATCATCTGACCGCCCTTGAAATCACAACGTAGTGTTACGCGCGCGGATTTCCGCTCGTGCGTGCGCCGTGACGCCCGTTACCGCAACGGGCGGGGCGCGATGACGTGCGATGCCGCCGCGCGGTTCGTGGACGTGAACGTGATGCATCGGCAGCGGACGGATGAACGGACGACGACGGTCGGTCGGGCTGGTGTGCCCGGCCGAAGCCTTCCCCGCCTTGACACGGTGCGGGGATCGAGCGGCGGTTCCGCGCTCGATTCCGGGCCGATCGGGCGGACGGTCCGTGCTCCACAGCGGACCGCCCCTGCCGATGCCGATAGAGTTTCCAACTCCCTCCTCCGTAGGGTCGTCTTCGCGAGACACCACCACGACCGAGTCGGCTCGGGTTCTTCTCCGATCCGATCGATGCGCCTCTTGGCTCCCGAAACTGCGGCGCATTGGCTCGCGACCCACCACCATCGAACGACCCTACCCGGCCAACGTGCTCCTGAGTCGTGCCTTTCGTCCGACCAACCCGCCCGCCGGATCCTCTGCTCCCGACCCGACCGGCCGGCGGAGGGCGAAGGCACTCGCTTGGGAGTGGCCGTGCATGACCCCCGACCGGTCCTGCGACCGGTCGGCCGACATACCTCGACACCGCATCGGTTCCCGGCGGTGTCGGACCGGCTGACGCTCAGCCGGGTTGCAGCGGGAACGATGGTCGAGCAGCGCAAGCCGCCGCGGTCGCGCCACGCACTCATCGGATACGGAGACGGGCGATGGTGGGGACCAACTCGCCCCGGGGACGCATCCGGCGGCGACGACCGGGCGGCTACGCGCTGGACCAGCTCGACCCGTGCCCTGCTGGGTCTCGATCGGTGGCGACCGCGCTTCGCGCTGGTCGCGTCCGACGAACAGAACGCAGCGAATCCGCAGCACCGCCTCGGTCCGCGACCAAGAATTTGGTAGGCGATTGACGACCGCCTCGTACGCCCCACGCGCGGACCGGGCGGTCATTTTTGCGCAGCCTACGGTCTTCGTGCCGTTCCGTCACGCCTCGATTCTTGCCCCAAAATGCGCTCCGGTCCTTTCTTCGTCGGATGCGAAGGGGGCCGCGCGGCATCACGCAGGCTGAAGCTGCGGCCCGGAACACAGAACGAGAACCGCTCACGCCCGTTGGATTCGCCCTTTTTGCATCGAAGACGCCTCGTGCGCCCGCGCGGCGCGCTTCGCATGGACTCGACCCCGCAAAGCGGGTATACACGCCGACGATGATGCGCATGGGAAACGAGCGCCTTTCCGCCCTCCTGGCGGACCTCAACGAGCCGCAGCGCGAAGCCGTTACGCACACCGACGGACCGCTGCTGATCCTCGCAGGTCCGGGCAGCGGCAAGACGCGGGTGGTGACGCGACGGGCGGCGTATCTTTCCGCTACCGTCGCCCGCCCGTGGCAGATCCTGGCGATCACGTTCACGAACAAGGCCGCCCGCGAGATGCGGGAACGGATCGAGGCGCTGGGCGTCGGGGAGGGCATGACGGTGTGCACGTTCCACGCCCTGTGCGCGAAGCTGCTGCGGGTCTATCACGATCGGGCGGGCGTGGTGCGGGACTTCACCATCTTCGACCGGGACGATCGCCGAAAGCTCATCAAGCGGGCGGTGGAGGAGTCGCATCTGCCGACGCGGAACTTCACGCCGGCGGGGCTGGAACGCATCATCAGTCGGGCCAAAAACGACATGCTCACGCCGGAGAGGTTCGAGGCGACCTGCGAGGACTGGTACGCGCGGACGGTGGCCGGCGTGTACCACGCCTACGAGGCGCTGCTGGCGAAGATGGGCGGGCTGGACTTCGACGACCTGTTGATGCGGATGGCGCAACTGCTCCAGCGGGATCCGGACCTGTGCACGGAGCTGGAGGGACGGTATCCGTACGTGCTGATCGACGAATACCAGGACACCAACGCCTCGCAATACCTGATCGCCCGCCTGATGACGCAGGGGCGGCGCAACCTCTGCGCCACCGGCGACCCGGACCAGTCCATCTACGGATGGCGGGGCGCGGACATCGAGAACATCCTCCGGTTCGAGCGGGACTATCCGGACGCCCGCGTCGTGCGGTTGGAGCAGAACTATCGCTCGACGCGGCGGATCCTGTCGGCGGCGGATCGGCTCATCGCCCGGAACGAGCAGCGCAAGGACAAGTCGCTGTGGACGGACAACGCCGAGGGAACGCCCATCTGCGTGCGCGAATTCGACACCGCAGAAGAAGAGGCCGACTGGATCGCCGAGGATATCGACCGCCTGCGCGGGGAGGGGATATCGCCGGGCGGGGTGGCCGTCTTCTACCGCATCAACGCGTTAAGCCGGGCGCTGGAGGAGGCGATGATCGCCCGCGGGATTCCCTATCAGATCGCGCGAGGGGTGGAGTTCTACAACCGCAAAGAGATCAAGGACGTGCTCGCGTACGTGCGGGTGCTGATCAATCCGCAGGACGAGGTGAGTCTGCTGCGGATCCTCAACACGCCGCCGCGGGGCATCGGTGCCACAAGCGTGTCACGACTGCGGGAGCAGGCCGACGCCCGCGGTTCATCCCTGTTCGAGCTGATCACCGGCGAAGCGGACCTGTCCTTCCTGGGGCGATCGGCGGAGAAGGTGCGGACGTTCGGTTCGCTGCTGCAATCCCTGCGGGCGGAGGTGGAGCAACCGCCGGCGACGGTGCTGGAGCGGGTCATGCGTCTTACGGGCCTGAAGGCGTATTACGGCGGGGAAGGCGAGGCGGACAGCCTTCCGCTGGACAACCTCCGGGAGCTGGTGGCGGCGGCTCAGGCGTTCCAGGAGGGGGAGGACGAAGCGACCCTGCGCGACTGGCTGGAACACACTGCCTTAGTCAGCGACGTGGACACGGTGGACGATTCGCAAGAGCGGGTCACGCTGATGACGCTACACGCGGCCAAGGGGCTGGAGTTTCCCGTCGTCTACATCGTGGGACTGGAGGAGGGGATGCTGCCGCTCCGGCGGCGGGACGAGGACGTGGTGGATCTGGAGGAGGAACGGCGCTTGCTTTTTGTGGGGATGACGCGGGCGAAGGAGCGGTTGACGCTGACGCTGGCGCGGTATCGGATGCTGCGGGGATCGTCGGAGCGGACCTCGCGGAGCAGCTTCCTGGACGAGTTGAGCGGGGAGGGGGTGGCGATAGAATGGCCTGACGACGAGACGGGTCGGGCTTCGTCCTCCCGCCCGCGTGCCCGCGGATGCCTTCCGCCGGATTTTCAGGAGTGGACGGTGGGGTGCATGGTGCGGGATCCGGTCTACGGTCTGGGACAGGTGCGGTCGATTCGCCGCGGTCGGCGGCGGACGCACGTCGAGGTGCAATTCCAGGACGGTTCGCAGCGTTGCTTCGCGCTGGAGTTTTCGGCGCTGGAGCGGGTCGATTTCGACGAGGTGGGCGAGATCGGCTGAGACGGGAGGTGACAACATGCGGCACGGGGTGATCATGGCCGGCGGGGCGGGCGTTCGGCTCTGGCCGTTGAGCCGAAAGCAGCGACCCAAGCAGATCCTGAAACTGTTCGGCGGCAAGAGCCTTCTGCGTCAGTCGTTCGAGCGGGTGACCGCCGTCCTCGAGCCGGAGCGCGTCTACGTGATCACCAACGATCAGCATCTGTCCATGGTGGCCGAGGAGTTGCCCGAGATCCCGCGTGACAATCTCATCGGGGAGCCGGTGGGGCGGGACACGGCCAACGCGGTGGGGCTGTCGGCCGGGATGATCGCCGAGCGCGATCCGGAGGCGGTAATCGGCATGTTCACGGCGGACCACATCATCACGCCGGTGGATCAGTTCCGGCGGTCCGTTCTCCGCGCGTTCGAAACGGCCGAACAGCATCCCGACGCGCTGGTGACGATGGGGATCCGCCCCAGCCGGCCGGACACCAACTACGGCTACATCCGCCGCGGCGAATCCATCGCCCCCGGCGTCTTCGAAGTGAAGAAGTTCACGGAGAAACCGAGCGTGGCGACGGCCATGCGCTACCTCGCCAGCGGCGAATACTACTGGAACAGCGGCATGTTCACCTGGCGGGCGTGCACGATCCTCGACGAATTGCAGAAACATCTTCCGCAGTCGTTCGAGGCGATCCGTCGGATCTGCGAGACGGAGGGAAAAGCCGAGCGCAAGGCCCTGCTGGAGAAGCTCTATCCCGATCTGCTCAAGATCAGCATCGATTTTGCGGTGATGGAGCGGGCGTCGCGGGTGCTGGCCGTCGAGATGGATTGCCAGTGGGTGGACGTGGGATCGTTTCCGGCGCTGGAATCGGTGGTGGAGGGCGATCGGGACGGCAACATCTCGGTATGCGAGCGCGTCGTGCACCTCGGTTCGCGCGGCAACATCGTCGTGTCGGAAGAGCGGCACCTGATCGCCACCATCGGCGTGGAGGATCTCGTGATCGTCCACTCGCCCGACGCCACGCTCATCTGCAAGCGGCGCGACGCCACCGCCATCAAGGAGCTGGTGGACAACATCCGGGCCGAGTTCGGCGAGGAATACATCTGACATGCGTTTCGTGGGCGTTGATGTGGGGGGGAAACGGATCGGGCTTGCGGTGGGCGAGGAGGAGACGGGGGTCGCCGTCCCCCTTCGGATCGTTTCCGCACGCGACGATCCCGAAGCCGACGCGCGGGCGGTGGTGGAAGCCGTCCGAAACCATGACCCCGATGCGTTCGTCGTCGGTCTGCCGCTGAACATGGACGGCAGCGAGGGCGGACAGGCGAACCTCGCGCGGTCGTTCGGAGCCGTCCTCGCCCGCCTGTCCGGCAAGGAGGTCTTCTATTTCGACGAGCGTCTCTCCTCGCAGGCGGCGGACGAGTTGCTTCAGCCGGCCGGCTTCACCCGCGCCCGACACCGTGCCCGCCAGGACGCCGTGGCCGCCCAGGTCATCCTCCAGGGGTTCCTCGACGCACGGCGGGAGGGGTCCCCCCACCGTGCCGGGTCGGACGACGAATAGGCCCGCCGGTTTCCCTCAGCCGGGCGAACCCGGATCCTTGCGCGGTTCGAGGCGCTTCCGTTGGCGGGCGAGCCGTTGCCGGAACTCGATTTCCGTAAGCCATCGCGCGGCGAGCCGCCCGCCCTCGAAGAACACGACCGCCCGCCCGTCGGTACCCAGGACCTGCCGGATGGGACGGGTGTACGCCACGAGGACCGGTTCTTTCACCGCGCGCAATCGGCGTGCCTCGTCCGGGTCGATCCACATCAGGCGATCCAGCAGCGGCGTTTTCGCCTGCGCGGGAGGCGACAGGTCGAGCGGCAGTTCCGGGGGGGAGGCCACGCGCTGTGCGACGGCCTGGACATAGCGCTTTGCGGCGTGCAGGGCCTGTCGCTTCCGCCGCAGGTCGCTTTGCCAGACGATGAACGTCAGGACGGCCAGCGTCGCGAGCGTCAACCAGAGGATCCGCCGTCCCAGCGGTTCCCGCGGCCGGGACGCGGTCGAAGCCGGAGCAGGGGAATCGGTCGAAGGCGTCGTCATGGAGCTGCCCGAACTCTCCGTGGATGCAAGACCCGAACCGCCCGTGTCGCCTCCGGCTGCGGACATGCGGACATCACGCCTCCGCGTTCGGTGCCGGATCCTCGAGCTCCACCCCGAGACCGTCGGCGATGCGGTTGACGAAGGCGTAATACGCGGTGACCTGGGCGATGTCCAGAATGGCGGCATCCGAAAACCCGGCTTCCCGCAGGGCGTGGACGTCCGCTTCCTCGATGGCGGCCGGCGTCCGCGTCAGTTTGATCGCGTAGCGCAGCATGGCACGGTCGGCCTCGCCGATCGGCGCCGTCTCCGGATCGCGGATGATCGCCTCGACCGTATTCCCCTCGTCCCGCATGAGCCGACGGAGCCCCGCCCCGTGATGATGCAGTCAGTAATGGCACTCGTTCGCGGCGGAGACCACCACCGCGATCATCTCCCGCTGGATCCGGGTGAGCGGCGACCGGCCTCGCATCAGCGTGGCGTAGAGGTCGAAATGGGCCTTGAGGCTCGGCGGGTTCAGCCCGTGGATCCGCAGGATGTTGTCCAGACGTCCGTCCGGGTTGCGGTAGCGATCGTAAAGCTCGAGCAGCTCCGGATAGGCCTCGTCGTCGGGGATGTAGCGGATGTAGGCCATACGGCGATTGTACGCGGATTCCCTGCCCCGTCCACGCGACCGGATCCGGCTTACGGGAAATCGTGCGTGAAGACGAAGTCGTTGTCGCGTGCCCCGCCGTGGCATCCGAGGCAGGTGGCGATCGCCCCGGCTTCGCGGATCTCCCCATCCGGGACGATTATGGCCCAGAACCAGTCGCCGTCGTCGGGGTTGAAGCCGTTCACCTTCCACATCACCGTCAGCGAGTCAGCCTTTTCGCCCGAGCCGCCGATGTTGCGTTTGACGATGATGGCGTCGTTCGGCAGCGTGCTCGCGCCTTCGGCGATCGCCGTCTCGACCACGGAATTGATGCGAATCTCGGCCTGGTCCACGCCGTGGGCGGAGGACGGAACGATCCCTTCCGCCTCCGGGAACTGCCCCCATTGGTTGTAGGGGTCCTGCTGAAGAATGCGGTCGGCGAGCGTTTGCGCCATGGCCGTCACCGCGTCTTGCTCGCCCGATCCGGCGGGAGGCGCCATCGGACAACCGACCGTCCCAAGCGAGAGCGGCAGCGCCGCCAGAACAAAGACGGACATCCGCCTCCAGAGCCTTCCCCGTTGCGCCGAGTGATTCATTGCCGTGATTCCTCCTGTGTGGAACGGTTGGTCCCTCCGGCGCGGGGACGCCCCCGCAGGCGGCCGATCCGCCTCCGCTCTTTCTTACAAACCCCGGCCGACCCGCCGGTATTCCACCCCTGCCCCCGTGTCCCGTTTGCACGGGGCGCCGCGCCGCCGTATACTCCGCGC
>CAZNQN010000052.1:0-3820 GCA_964574925.1 uncultured Phycisphaeraceae bacterium
ACCGTAAAGGAGCGGGCAACATACAGAGCCGCGACCGTGAGGGAGCGGGCGCGAACCGGAATCATCGCCCCAATGGCAGACATCTTCGAGGACACCGTAGAGCGGCAGCCTGTCTCGCCCTCTGGTCCCTGTCGATCGGTTTCAGCGGTTGCGCCGCCCATCATGCGATGCGTCCGACGGAGCCTCCCCCCGACGTGCGTCCCGAGCAGACGGGCGAATCGGGCGAAGCCCTTCCCCTCGACCGCTCCCAGGTCCGTCCGATGTACACGGAGCTGACCGCCATCGACCTGCCCACCGTCTTGAAGGTGGCGGCGGCCGACAACATCGACATCCTCCAGGCCCGCGAGCGGGTCAAAGCCCTGCGCGGTCGACTGGAGAGCACCATCGGCGGGGTGTTCCCTTCGCTGGTGCCCACGGCCCTGTTCGAGCACGTCGACGGAACGGTCCGCGCCACGGAGGGCGATCTGGTCGGCGTCGGTTTCAACACCTTCCAGACGTCGATCGCCTTGCAGTGGGTCATCAACCCGGGGCGGGTCGTCCATGAGATCGTCGCCGCCCGCAAGCGCCTCTCCGCCTCTCGGCACGCGGCAAAGGCCGTCCGAATGGACGTCCTGCGGCAGGCCGCCCGCCAGTACTACGACCTCGTGCTCGCCCAGGCGCGGGTGGCGGCGGCACACAAGGGAGTCCAGGAAGCCGAGGAGCTCCTCCGCATCAGTCGCTTGCGGACCAAGACCGGCACGGGCGTCCCGGCGGACGAACTTCGCGCCGAGGCCCGCCTCGCCCAGCGCCGGCAGGAACTCGTCTCCGAGTTGAAGGGGTTCTACGACGCTTCGGTGGCGCTGGCGGTCACGCTTCGTCTGGATGCCTCCGTCACCCTGGTGCCGAGCATCGACGAGCTGACCCCGACGTCGCTCGTGCGGGACGACATCGGCATCGAGGAGCTGCTGGGAATGGCGGTGGCCTACCGGCCGGAACTGGCGGAGGTCCGCGATCTGGTGGAGGCGGCCGTCGCCGACAAGGATGCCACCTGGTGGGGGCGGTTCGGACCCCAGTTCGCCGCCGGGTATCAATACGGAGGCATCACCGGACACGCCAACAACGTCGTGCCCCCGCGCGGCATCCCGAACAACCTGATCGTCAACCCGCTTTCCCCCACGGGGTCGTTCGGTTCCTCGCCGCTGACCAACGGTCTGGTGCGGGAGGGCATCTTCCGCGGTTCCCGCCGTCTGGAGGGTCGCCACGACGCCACCTTCGGCTTCAGCGATCAGCAGCGGGCCAGCGCGGGGCTGACCTGGAAACTCACCCTGGCGGTCTTCGGGGAGTTGAAGACGGCGGAGGCGACGGCGCGATCGGTCCGCCTCTCGGCGGCGCGGCGGCTGGACGAGGTCAAGGCCCAGGTGGTGCGGGCGGAACAGGCCAGCAAGGCCCAGCGGCAACTGGTCGACCTCGCCCGCCAGGAGGTCACAGCCGCGGACGAGGCCCTGCGATTGGCGCAGGCCAATCTCAAGGCAGGCACCATGACCACGCTGGATGTGCTCCAGGCGCAGGATGCGGCCACCGAGGCTCGTCTGCACTACGCCGAGGCGGTCGTCCGCTACAACCAGTCCCAGGTGGATCTGCTGGCCTCCATCGGCTTGGCCGGAATCGACACACTCCTCCCGGAATAAGCCGGCAAGATCTTCTCGTTACGCTCCCGAAACGAAATGGAATCTTCCCTTCCTTGCCCGCTTCCCACGGACTTTGCCCGTCAGGACGAATACAACAAGCGCGGTCGTGCCCCTCTTGGGGCGGTCTCGAAACTACAGTAAGAATAAAATGAAAAAATCACAAGCTCCTTCTCCTGCTTGCTCAGGGCGATTCCCATTCTTTCCGGATTGCGACAAGATCACTCGATAATCGGGGTTTTTACGGTTGTGAGAGCGGTTTTCGAGCCGGCCGTCGCCGAATCGCGTCTGGAATCCTTCCAGGTTCGTTGAATCTCGCGGGGTGGAGCGGACCGGCACAGCGACCGGAAACGTATCGCGAAAGGGATTTCCTCTCAGGGATTCCCGGGTTCAGGGTGCGGGCGGCGGATGGGGGGCTAAGGCAAGACACACATCGGAGCAGAATCATATCACAAACGGACTATGGAATCATTCACTTTTTCTTCGAGTTGATGCTTGCGGTGAGCAGTTCCTGCCTTTATAGTGCCGGTCGGATTGCACGGATGGCCATGCGGAGAGTATGGAATCGAACGTATGGCAACGTGGGTTCCGTGTGGCACACAAGTGGAAACAGGTGATGGAGCCGAAAGGTTTCTGAAACAGGAGATCGCAATCATGGCGAAAAGTTTCAAGTGCAACATCTGTGGGAAGACGTTCGCGATGGCCATGCATCTGGGGCGGCACCGGACGGCCGTCCACGGTGTCGGCGGCAAGAAGACGAAGGCGAAGACGGCTGCCGCCAAGACGGCGAAACGGAAGCGCGGTCGTCCCCGCGGCAGCGGGCGGAAACCCTCCTCCGTTTCTGTCGGCTTGCCGGCGATCAGCGGCGCCCCGACGGAAGTGATCCGCACGCTCATGAACTATCAGGCCCAGTTGCAGGCGGATCGGGACCGTGTGGAAGCCCAGCTCGACGCTTTGTCGCGGGCGATCGAAGCCATGGGCGCCGTCTCCACCGCCACCCGCAACAGCATGGGCGCCAGGCGGCGGGGGCGCCCCGTCGGTTCGGGCGGCAAGCGCAAGGGCAAACTGGCCGACTACATCGTGAAGGTGCTCGGTCAGGCGAAAAAGCCCATGAAACCGCGGGAGATCAGCGCGGCCGTGCTCAAAGCCGGTTATCCGACCAAGTCCAAGAACCTCACCCGCTCGGTGAGCAACGCCCTGCCCACGATCAAGGGCATCAAAAAAGTCGGATTCGGGCAATATATCGCCCGCTGACGCGGTTTATTCCACTGAGCCGTGAGCCTGAGAGGATCCCCCGGATACGGGGGATCCTTTGGCTTGGAGGGGCGAGGTTCCGGAAGCGCGGGCGCAAGCCGCGCCGGTAACCACCCGCCCGTTCTTCATGAAGCAAGGGAGGCATCGATGACGCAGGATCGAGCGGGTCGAACATACCGTGGACGTTTCGCAACGGTCTGGGGGGCGGTGGCTGCGATGCTCTTCGTCGGCGGCGGGTTCGTATCAGCCGCCCCGAAGGCCAGCAAAAGCGCCGAATCCCGTCCGTCGTACCGGGGCCTGTTGGGGAAAGACAATCCCAAAATCCGGCGGGAAAACGGCAAGGTGTACATCTGGGCCGGCGGCGGTCCGCCCGGCACGCCCCAGGCCAAGTGGTACGACTTCACCGACTCGTTGATCGATCCCGCCCGGTTGCAGTTCGGCATCGGCAAGGACCGCATCCGCTCCATCGACGATCCCCTCTATGTCAAACCGGACGATCCGCGGTTGCTCTCCCTTCCGCCCAGTCCCTATCGCGGCGATCCGAAACCCAAGACGACCGACGACATCCTGGTCACCGGCGTGGTCGTCAACGGTCAGGCGCGGGCGTATCCGATCGGCCTGCTCGATTATCACGAACTCGTCAACGACACGCTCGGCGGCAAACCCGTCACGGTCGGCTGGTGACCGCTCGCCCGTCTGTCCGTGGTTCACGGACGCAAGACCAAGGCCGGCACGGATGAGTTCGGCGTCAGCGGATACGTCTACAAGAACGTCTTCCTGATCTACGACCGCAAGACGGAAAGTCTGTGGTATCCGCTGGACAACGAGAAATGGACGGCCATCGCCGGTCCGCGCAAGGGGGAGACGATTCCCTTCCTCGAGGAGCCGCCCGTCGAAACGCT
>CAZNQN010000052.1:3830-5649 GCA_964574925.1 uncultured Phycisphaeraceae bacterium
AAACGCTCGGTTCCTGGCGGAAGAAGCACCCGGACACGCTCGTGCTGCTGGGTTCCCGCAGCCGCCTCGAAGCCAAAGCCAAACAAGGGCACGAATAGGGCATTCTTCGTTTTCGTGTCCCTATCGCGCGGGCTTCAAGCCCGCGCGACGGGACCGGCGCCCCCCCCGCATCCGAGCGGGAAATGCTCGTCTACATTTTGAGCAATGTGCTCCGAGACAGGAAACGGTCGAACCGTCTGGGAGTGAGGCGGCGTCTCGCATAGGCCCCCACCGATAGACACGGGCCGATCTTTCGGTGACGATCGTGTCCGTGACGAGGATCGCCCATTTCGACTGTTTCTCCGGCGCCGCCGGCGACATGCTGCTCGCCGCGCTCGTCGATGCCGGCGCTGAGGCGGAGGCGATCGAGAACGCCTTCCGTTCGCTCGACCTGTCCGGATACAGAACACGGTTCGAGCAGGTTCGTAAGCAGGGCATCGCGGCCCGCCGTTTCGTGGTCGAGCTTGGCTCCGACACCGACCAGCCCCATCGCCATCTTGCGGACATCCTTTCGCTGCTCGAATCCGCCCACCTGCCGGAAAAGGTGCGCGAGCAGGCCGGCGCGATCTTCACCCGGCTGGCCGAGGCCGAGGGGCGCGTCCACGGCATCGACCCCTCGCGGGTGCATTTCCACGAGGTCGGCGCCGTCGATGCCGTTCTGGACATCGTGGGCATCGTCACCGCGCTGCATCTGTTGGACATCGAGCGGGTTTCGTCTTCCCCCATACCGCCGGGGTCGGGCACGGTCACCTGTGAACACGGCGTGCTGCCCGTACCCGCGCCTGCCACGGCCGAACTGTTACGCGGCGTTCCGCTCCTGCCCGCCGGCGACGAACCGGGCGAGCTGATCACGCCGACGGGGGCAGCCGTCCTGACCACACTGGCGGAGCAGTTCGGTCCCATGCCGGCCATGACGCTGGAGCGCATCGGCTACGGCGCCGGCACGCGGGAGGGTCGATCCCGCCCCAACGTCGTCCGCGTGCTCGTCGGAAAGGATCAGGAAAGAGACGGGACCGCACTGCAATCCGACGAGGTGTGCGTCCTGGAGACCAATCTGGACGACGTCTCGCCGGAAGTCCTGGGCCACTGCGTGGAGCGTCTGTTCGAGGCGGGTGCACTGGACGCCTACACCGTGCCGATACAGATGAAGAAAGGCCGGCCGGGGGTGCTGCTGGCAGCCGTCTGCCCGCCGGAGCAGGTCGCGACGGTCGAGCGGGTGATCTTCGCCGAGACGACGACCTTCGGCATCCGCCGTCATGCGGTCCGCCGCAGCAAACTCGCCCGGCGTCCGGAGCGGGTGACGACGCCGTTCGGCACCATCCGGGTGATGGTGGCCGAGGGCGCGGGCGTCCGCACCGTCAGCCCGGAATACGAGGACTGTCGCCGCGCCGCCAACGAGCACGCCGTTCCCCTGCGGGAGGTGATGGAGGCTGCCCGCCGGTCGTGGGAGACCGGGCGAAAGGAGTCTTCGGACGACGGCGGCGCATCCCGGTGACCGGCCGCATGGGCATGGAGGCACCATGACAACCTGGCTTCCCCTGTTGTCCGCCGCGCCCGCGGGGGAAATGCAACCCTGGACGGTGGCGACGATCGGGATGGCGATGATCGCCATCAGCCTGATCCTGCGCACCTCGTATCGCCGTTCCCGTTCCGGATCCCGTCCGAAGCGGCAGCCCTTCGACGATCGCCGCGACGCGGTTCGAGAAGTGCAGCGAAGTTTGGAGCAGACGATGCTCGAACTGGACGAACTGTCGCGCCAGATTCACGGGCGGATCGACAC
>CAZNQN010000052.1:5659-9929 GCA_964574925.1 uncultured Phycisphaeraceae bacterium
TCCCGCGTGACCCCCGAGCCGGAAACGCCGTCGCCCCGCCTGGAAGTCGTCCTTGACGAGGAAAACCCGCTCGATGAGCACGCGGCGCGTGCGGGCCGGCGAAGGTCCGCGCCCCCGCCGTCGGAGAAACATCGTCGCGTGGAAGCGCTGGCCGAGGAGGGGCTGGACCCGCCCGCCATCGCCCGGCGAAGCGGCATTCCGATCGGCGAGGTGGAGCTGATCCTGGCGCTGCGCAAGGCCCGCTCGGCCGAGGCGGGATCGACGCCGGCTCCCTGAACGGGAAACGCTACCCCGGTTTTCCCGCCGATGAGCGGTTCTTCCGGTCGGCACAGGCAAATCCTTCCCCGCCCTCGGGTTTTCCCTTCTTCGGACGGATTCGACGCCTAGGATGAAACGGGAGCGCCTGCGCATGGCGATCGTGTGGGGCGGCGGTATGATGACGGTCGTGGTGGGAGAGCGTCCGGCGCCGATCGGGCGGGAGCGGGAGCCGACAACCGGTTATGGGACTGAACGTGACGTTCGTAAGCGGACCGCGAGGGGCGGGCAAGAGCGCGCTGATCCGCGCCATGATCGACCACCTCTGGAAGACCCCGCCGCATTACCTGCGCCTGGTCACGGTCGGTTCCGATAAGCAACCGCCCAAGACGCCGCCGAAGCGGATCCCTGATTGCGGGGTCGCGTCCGCCCGCTGGCTCCGCGTCGATGCGGAGCATGTGTTCGAAATCCTGCCCAACGCCTTGACCGAGATCCACCGCGCGGACCGGTACGGATCGGTGGTGATCGAGGCCGACGCCGATCCCATCCTGCGCCATGCCTACCCCTACGACCATCGCATCTTCATCATGCCGGTCCCCGAACGGGTGGGCACGGTCTTCCGCGATCCGGCACGGGCGGCGGCGGAGCTGCGGCGGGCGCTGGACGACACGGCCGCCTTCGCCTCCGAAATCTTCGGATTGCTCGCCTCCCGCGATCAGCCCGACGACGAGCCGCACGAAGAGCGATCCGATTTGAGCGACACGCAGATGCGCGGGTTCCTCTACTCCCCGCTGGGGGATGAGCTGGCCACCCGCATCATCCTCCAGCCGCCCTATCACGGACTGGTGGAAAGCGACGTGATTATCGTCAACACGGGGGCGGGGATGCGCGGGCCGGAAACCGACGCCTGCCTTCGTCGCCTGGGGCGTCTGCTGGATCGCCTGCGCGGCGCGACCGGCCGATCCAGCAAGCTCTTCACCTGCGACCCGCACAACCCGCAGACCGACGGCTGCCGCGAACTGCACAAGGCGCTGGAGCCGATGTGCGCGGCCGGGGCGTGAAGGGCGAAGCGCTGGAACCGGAAGCGCCGCCATGAAGGCTCGCTTCACAAGATGGAACCCGGTGGGCGGCGGGCGGCTTCCCGACGAGACGGCGACGACCCGACAAAGATCCGATGGAGGAACAGAGCCGCGCCCCTGTGCACTGAGCCGAAACGGCCGGCACAGAGCCGCGACCGTGAGGGAGCGGAGAGCGAATGTCGAATGAGGAACGGCGAATCGTGAAGGAAACAGATCCTGACAATCCGGCGTTCCCGAAAACGAGCCCACTCGACGTTCCGGTCGTTCGGCGTTCGCGATTCGATATTCGGCGTTCTGCGCTTGAGCCGCGACCGCATGCCTGTGCCTGTCTGCGTGCTGGTACGCACGGACAGGCGTTGCACGTAGACAGGTGAGGGAGCGTCCGTTGAACTGAGCCGCGACCGCGAGGGAGCGGTCCGTATCGTTTCGCAAGCGGTGAGCGCGCGTCCGGTCGTTGCTGCCACGCGATTCGAAACGGTTTTTGCAGGAGGCATCATCGTGGCCGTCGTGGCGGGGATCGATGAAGCGGGGTTCGGGCCGATGCTCGGCCCGCTGGTCGTCTCCGGCGTGGCCATCGAGGTGCCCGACGATGCGATCGACCGCTGCCTCTGGAAGGCGCTGGGGCGATCGTGCACGTCTCATCGCCGCCGCGGCGACCGCCGCTTGCTGATCGCCGACAGCAAGGTCGTCTACCGTCCGCGCGGGGATTTCTCCCCCCTCGAACGGTCGGTGCTGGTCACATTGCGCGCCTGGGGGCGCGGGCCGCGGAGCTGGCGCGAGCTGGTCCGGTTGCTCGCTCCCGAGACCCTCCCCTCGCTGGACGGCTGCCCGTGGTATGCCGGACGCGACCTGGCTTTGCCCGTTTCGCCGATGGTGGGCGACCTGGGTACGCAGGCCAACGCCTTCCGACGCGATGCGGAGGAAAGCGGCGTCCGGATGCGCGGCGTCTACTGCGAACCGCTCACCGCCGGCACCTTCAATCGGTTGGTCCGCAACACGCGCAACAAATCCGTCGTGCTGCTGGGGCTGGTGTGGCGGGTGATCGACCGGATCCTGCGCGACGCGCCGGGGCAGCGGGTGCGGATCTATGTGGACCGGCTGGGCGGACGGACGCACTATGCCGACGCGCTGCGGACCGCGTGGCAACCGCGCGTCCTGGACGTCCTGGAGGAGACGCCGCAGCGCAGTACGTACCGTCTGACGATCCCCAAACAGTCGTGGGAAGTGAGCTTCGTCACCGACGGCGACGCCCGCCATTTCCCCGTCGCGCTGGCGAGCCTCTACAGCAAATACCTGCGGGAGCTGTCCATGCGGGTGATGAACGCGTACTGGGGCGAACGGGTGCCGGGTTTGCGACCCACGGCCGGCTACGTCACCGACGCCCGCCGCTGGTTGCGGGACGTGGAGCCGTGGCTTGCCCGCTTCTCCATTCCGCGCGATCTTCTGGTCCGCCTTCGCTGACGGTCTTGCAGCCTCACATTGACAGTGTCCGCTGCCACGAGTAGGCTGCGCCCGTCACAAGAACGGGAGAGGTTTTCGGTGTCGATCGACAAGTGGTCGGACAGCATCCTGGTGGTCGAACTTCAGGACGATCCGTCCTTAAGCGACGATCTCGCCGCCTTGCAGGAACAGTTAGATGCGGGGGCGAAGGTGGACGTGGTGATCGATTTTTCCTCCGTCCACTACCTGAACTCCTCGAACCTGGCCCGTCTGCTGCGGATTCGCAAGCAGATCACCGGCAGCGATCGACGTCTCGTTCTCTGCGGAATCGACACCAACGTCTGGAGCGTGTTCCTCGTCACCGGTCTGGACAAGATCTTCGAGTGCGCCGACAACGTCTCCACGGCGCTCGCCAGCGTGCGGATCACGGCCGAGTAAGCAGCCGGTCGTACGATGCCGATCCCCTAGGGACGGTTCCCGCACGCCTCGTTTCGAAGGTGTGGTCACATGAAGGGATTGCGGTTTATGCGGGCGGGAATGGCGATGCTCGTCGCATCGGCCGTCGGCGCCGGGTGCGCCGCGCCGGGACCGACGCCGCAGACGTACACCGTGCGGCGGTTTCCCATTACGGATCACGCCCGCCTGCTGACCGCCGTTCGTAACGCTTTGGAGGCCGAGGGGCTTCCCGTCGCCCGGATCGAAGACGACACGATCACGACCCGGCCTCGCCCCGTTCCCCCGGCGGAGCGGATCGACCTGCCGTCTCGACCGCTTGGGCGGGCGCGCGACCTGTGGCGATCGGCCGTCGTCCGTCTCGTCGAGACCGAGGAAGGGTACGAGGTCTATTGCAAAGTCCTGCTGCGTGAACGGGTGACGGAGACGCACCGGGTCATCGCCATGGACGCGCGGGGGATGGACACGCCGGTGGCGACGCCCATCGAGCGGGAAGGGGCGACGACGGCGGAGCAGAACACCGTCTGGCGCGACCTGCGACGGGAACGGACCATCGAGCGCCGCATCCTCAACGCCGTCCGCAAGGAACTGCAAGGCAAAGACAGCGAGGGGTCAGCCTCGTCCGGTCGGTAGAGCATGCCTCAACCTGCGAGGCGGGCATTCCCAATCGGACGCGATTCCGGTCCATCGTCACGGGAGCTTCATGTCCGCAGGGCCGGATACATGAACGGGGCATACATGAGGCACGGGAAGGCGGCACCCGGGGAGGGAGAACGAGGGCGCGTTCGTGTTACCCGGCCGCGCCGGCTCGCATGCCGCCGGCGCGGCGCTGCCTCGTCTTTACCCGCCAAGCCCGCGCGGGTCGAACCCGGTTCTTCCACTCACTGCGACGCCGCCAGCGCCTTGACGTCTTCCGGGGTGATCTTGCGGGCGGGCTTGCCGAGTTTCCGGCTCAGCCAGCTCATCACGGCGGGGGGATAGGGCGGTTCACCGGACCGCACCTTCTCCAGCATCCGGGCGTCCCGCCGGGCCCGCTCACGAAC
>CAZNQN010000053.1:0-350 GCA_964574925.1 uncultured Phycisphaeraceae bacterium
CCCCAGGACCGAACGCGAAGCGCCCCGTCCCCGCGATCGAACGACAGCAGCGACCGCCGCGTCGGAACCAGCACGCTCGCCCGTGTCAGCACGCCCCGCCCGAAGATCTCCTCCTCCGCCGGCAGCGACCCGCGCCAGCGAACCTTCTCCTCCTCCCAGTCGAACGCCACCACCTCGTCCCCCGCGCCGTAAAGCAGGGTGCCATCGACGCCGAGCAGCGTCGTCATCGAAGCCAGTCGCTCCCGCTCGATCGTCCGCACCACCTGCCCGTCCTCCCTGTCCAGCACGAGCAGATGCCGCCCCTCCGTCGGCAGAACGAAGACGAAGCGATCCTGAAGAATCACGGGGTT
>CAZNQN010000053.1:360-1262 GCA_964574925.1 uncultured Phycisphaeraceae bacterium
CACGGGGTTGAAGTCCCACGGTCGGAGTTCCTGACCCGTATCCACCCCGGGCGGGCCTCCTTCCTTCCGGCGGGCATACAGCCGCAACCAGCGGACGTGCCCCGTCGCCCGTGAGACGGCCGCCACCGAGCCGAGATTGGTGCATACGTACACGGTGTGGTCGTCCATGGCCGGAATGGCCGTCGTCGCCCGCCGCGAACCGAACCCGCCCACCGAACCGCTGCCCAGATGCGTCCGCCCCAGAATCGCCCCCGTCGAGGCGTCCACCCGATACAGATAGGCATCCTCGAACCCGAAGGACCGCCGACGCCGCCCCACCAGATACAACCGACCCGCCCGCACCAGCGGCGCCGAATCGAACGTGATCTCCGCGAATTCCTCCTCGATCTGCCGCGTGGAGCTTCGCCAGCACACCCGGCCCGTGGACAGCTCGAGGCAGACCAGTTCCGGCGGCGTCCGCGCCGCTTCGAAGCTGTAATACGTGGTGGCCTCTCCCGGCAGCGCCGCATACACCCGCTCCCCCGCCACGGTGAGGGCATCCCAACCGGAACGTTGCTCGTCCAGCAGGTCTTCGGGCGGCGGCGTCCCCTCGTCGGCCCGGAACCGCCACGCCACCGATCCCGTGTTGCGGTGCAGGGCGACGATCTCCCGCCCCCGCTGCACCAGCACCAGCCCGCCGACCACCATCGGATGCAGCGTCAGCGCTTTGCCCTCCGACGAGGGAAGCGTCCGGACGGTTGTCTCCTTGTCGGAGCCGGACGAATCGCCCATACGGAATCGCCAGAGCAGCCCCGGCTCGTCCAGATCGGCCTGTCGCACCGCATTGCGATCCGGCCGACCGCCGAACATGGGCCAGTCCGTCATCCGTTCCGCCGGGCGCAACGCGCGGAAATCCCCCCGGA
>CAZNQN010000053.1:1272-9444 GCA_964574925.1 uncultured Phycisphaeraceae bacterium
GTCCCGTCCCTTCCAGCGAACGATCGCGCCCGCCGTCGCCGCCGTCGTATCGGTCTTTCGCCCCAGAAGGGCTTGCGCAATCGATCGCAGCGGCTCGTAACGCCCGCGGAACCGCTCCCGATCGGGGTGCTCGCGCAACACACGGTCGCACAGTTCGGCCGCCAGGGCCGCATCCCCGCGTTCCAGCGCGAGCAGAACGGCCCGCTCCACCACCTCCGCGGCCCCCGTCGTGCAGAAATACCGGCGGATCAACGCCACCAGCGCGTCCGGATCGCGCGGGTCGGGAAGCGATCGAAGGGCGCGACGCAGTTCCGGCTCGTAACGACGGCGATAGGCGTCGAGGCCTTCCTCCGGCCAGGACGCGATGATTCGTTGCACCTGCTCGAGGGCGTCGACGTACAAGCCCGTGTCCGTCCGCACGAGCATCCCGCCCGCCTTTGCCGCCGCTTCCTGGAGCCGCCGTGCCGCCTCCTCCCACCGTCCCTGCCGGGTCAGTCGCTCCCCCTCCTCCAGCGCGTCGGCGACTTCCAGGCTGTCGTTGACGTAGACGTCCGCGTAGACCGGTTCACCCTGCGACGGCGGGGGGCCGGGTTCTTGCGCATCGATCGGCGCCCGGGCGACACCGATCAGCAAAACCAAGACCGACGTGAAGATGTGTCCGCGCGGTGCCGCGGTGCCGAGCCGCGCGGATCGACGAGGCCGCGACCGCCCGCCCGTGTGTGTCCGCTTGCAACGCACAGGCAGGCAGAGAGGAGGGGGAGCGGAACCGAAGCGTTTCTCGTTTTCGCGTTCCGAACCGCGGGCATCAGTCCGCGCGACTCCTCCGCCCGTCATCCGCAGCCGGGCGGGACAGGCCCGCTCCACATGCTTGAGACATGCTCTACCGGCCCGCGAAAACCTTCTCCACCTCGCTTCGCAGTGCCGCCACCGACGTTTCGTCCAGTTCATAGCACACCCGCAGCGACGGCTTGTTGATCGTCAGCAGCGCCCCCAGGTCGATCGGCGTGCCCACCAGCACGAGGTCGCAGTCGGCGGCGTTGATCGTCGCCTCCAGCTCCGAAATCTGTTTCGCCCCGTACCCCATCGCCGGCAGCACTTCCTTGACATGCGGATACTTCTCGAACGTATCGCGGATGGAGCCGACCGCGAACGGGCGGGGATCCACGATCGCCGCCGCCCCGTGGTTCCGCGCCGCCACGTGCGCCGCCCCGTACGTCATCTCGCCGTGCGTCAGCGTCGGACCGTCCTCCACCACCAGCACCCGTTTGCCCCGGATGGCCTCCGCCTGCTCGACCGTCACCGGCGACGACGCCCGGATCACCCGCGCCTGCGGATTGACCCGTTTCACGTTCCCCTCCACCGTGGCGACGTTCTCCGCCTCGGCCGTGTCCGTCTTGTTGATCACCACCACGTCCGCCAGCCGAAGGTTCGTCTCCCCCGGATAATAGCGCACCTCGTGCCCCGGGCGGTGCGGATCGGCCACCACGATGTACAGATCCGGCTTGAAAAAGGCGGTGTCGTTGTTCCCCCCGTCCCACAGCAGCACGTCCGCCTCCTTCTCCGCCTCCCGCAGAATCCGCTCGTAATCCACCCCCGCGAAGATGACGTTGCCCGCGCGGATGTGCGGTTCGTATTCCTCCCGCTCCTCGATCGTGCATTCGTATCGATCGAGGTCCTCCATCGACGCGAACCGCTGGCAGACCTGCTTCGTCAGATCGCCATACGGCATCGGGTGCCGGATGGCCGCCACCCGCTTGCCCATCTCCTTGAGGATCCGCGTGATCGCCCGCGAGGTCTGGCTCTTGCCGCACCCCGTCCGCACCGCGCACACCGCGATCACCGGCTTCGACGAGGAGAGCATCGTCTGCGCCGCCCCCAGCATGCAGAAGGTCGCCCCCGCCGCGTTCGCCAGCGCCGCCTTGTGCATCACCTCCTCGTGCGGCAGATCCGAATAGGCCATCGACACCAGGCTCACCCGGTGCTCCCGGATCAACGCCGCCAGCTTCTCTTCCGATTCGATCGGAATCCCCTCCGGATATCGCTCGCCGGCCAGCTCCGGCGGATACACCCGCCCGTCGATGTCGGGGATCTGGGCGGCCGTGAACGCCACCACCCGATACCGCGGCTCGTTTTTCCAGTAGACGTTGAAATCGTGGAAATCCCGCCCGGCCGCCCCGACGATGATGACCCGCACTTCCTCTTGTCCGCTCATGCACACCTCGCCAGCATTCCACCCTGAAACGGGCACGAGGCGACTCTCCCACACCGTTCGATCGGCCTCCTCGTGCCCACCAAAGACCGTACCCGCACCTTAGGACAAACGGTCCCATCCGGCAAGCAGCCGGACCGTTCCGCCGGGGGCGGCGGCGCATGGGAGAGCAACCGATCTTTGTGGAAGAAAGCGGAAGAATCCGCGCGGGCAAAGGCTTCAAGACCGCGCACACCGCAGGCCGGAACCATCCGGCATACGGGAATGCCGCCCGCACTCGTATCACCTCGACGGCGTCGCCGGACAGGCCGGCGGTTTACGAATGGGCCGCCTTGGTCTCCGCCGCCTGACGGGCGCGCTCGCGGAGGGTATCGAGCACTTCGCGGACCTCGCTGGCCATGCGGGCGTTGGGGAACTCGCGGATGATCTCCAGCCCGGCGGTGAGGGCGTCCTGCCACCGCTTCTCCTCCACCGCCAGCCTGAACTGCACACCGAGCTGAAGCAGCTTCTCCTTGAACACCGTCCGCGCCGAATCGCGCAGCTCCTGGGCCTCGGCCGGGGAAAGATACTGGTCCAGTTGGCGCAGGATTTCGATCGCCCGGTCGGTGTCGGAGCGCTCGACCGCCTCCGCCCACGCCAGCTTCAGCTCCTGCTTGTGTTCCTCCTGCAAGACCTTCATCCGATCCTGCAACACGAGCACCCGCGCGTTGTCCGGCAGGGCGTTCATCAAGCGATCGATCTCGACCTGCGCCCGGGCCCAGTCGCGGGCGGCCAGGTGACTCTCGATCATCTCGATGGCTTCGTTGAGCTTGCGTTCGATGGCCGCGTTGCGGGCGTCGTCCACCTCTTCGCGAAGCTGGTCGGCTTCCTCCTTGTATCCGAAGCGGCGTTCGATCTGGTCGACGAGGTGCAACGCCGCCTCCCACCGCTCCGCCCGCAGATCCTCGCGGATCGCCGTCCGCAGTGCTTCCAGCTCCTGGTCGCGGTGCGCCAGCGCCCGCGCCGAGTCGGAAATCCGCGTGTTTTCCGCGATGGATTCCAGCAGCGGGGTCTGCTTGTCGAGCAGGTCGTGCAGCTCCCGCAACTGGTCGAGCTGGCGGGAGCTGGTGGATTCCATCTTCAGGATCAACGTGGCGTACGTCATGAACATGATGGCGAAAAAGGCGAGAAACACCCCCGAAGCGATCAGCCAGACGCCGTCCGCCTCCCCGCGCCCCCAGTGCACGCCGCCTACGGCCGCCATCGCCACCGCCAGCACGATGGCGGTGATGCAGACGACGTGTTGCACGAACCGTAGCTGGGAAAACCGTCCGGGAGACATGTTCGCCGTCCTCCGTCGCCTCTGCTCGCCGCTTCCCTGCCCCGCCCCCGATCGACGTGCGCGAACCGCCCGCCACAATCTCATCCTACGGGGCGAACGGTTCGCGTCAACGCACCGGCACCCCGATCTTCCGATCAACGCCGACGGACGCCGCGCCGACCGGCGGGCGTCACGCCACCTTCTCCGCCACGATCTCCTTGCCCTCCTGGCAGCGCTGCTCGAACCGTTTCCGCTCCTCGGCTTCGAAGGCGTCGAGAGCGGCCCGGACCGCCGCGGCCTGGTCGGCGGTGATCTTCAGAAACCACAACGCCCCCGCCAGACACGCCGCTGCCGTTCCCAGTGCCGACCACCCGCCCATCGTCTTCCATTCCACACGGACAGGGAGTCTATCGGTCGTTTTCGATACCGGTTTCGGTTATCGCTCCCGGCGAATCTTTTCTTTCTTGTGTTCCGGGCCGCGGGCTTTCAGCCCGAGCGACGTACCGGGACGCCGGCCTCATCCGACGGGAAAGGCCCGCCCGCGGTTTCGAAAACGCTCGAAAAGGATGGGGAAAGGTTGCGCCGGGCGGCGATGAGCCGGCAGACCGTCCGAACCCCGTTCCGGTGCGACGGAAGGATGGATCGCCCCGGGGTGGTCCGGGTGGCGTCTGCGAAGCCCTTCCCGTCTCAGGCCGACCGGTAGGTGATGAAATCCTTCAAAAGCCGCTTGGTTATCGGTCCCGGTCTGCCGTCGCCGACGTTCCGCCCGTCGATGCGGGTGATGGGCACGATCTCGGCGGCGGTGCCCGTGGCGAAGCATTCGTCGGCCACGTACAGATCGTGCCGGATGAGCAACGTTTCCTCGACGGGGATGCCCGCCTTTCGCGCCAGCTCGATCACCAGCCCGCGGGTGATGCCCTCCAGGATGCCCATGCTGGTGGGCGGCGTACGAATCACTCCGTCACGGACGAGGAAGATGTTGTCGCCGGAACATTCGCAGACGTAGCCTTCGGTGGTGAGCATGATGGCCTCGTCCGCCCCCACGTCCATCGCCTCCGCCTTGGCCAGCACGTTGTTGAGGTAGTTGAGCGACTTGATCCGCGGGCTGGTCGTGTTGGGGTGGTTGCGGGCGATGTTGGACACGATGCAGTGCAGCCCGCGCTCGTAGACCTCCTGCGGATAGAGGGCGATCGTGTCGGCGATCACGAACACCGTCGGGTTGGCCGTCTTGTGGATCGAAATCCCCAGCGACCCCACGCCGCGGGTGACCACCAGGCGGATGTACCCGTCGCCGGTGATGCCGTTGGCCGCCATCGCCTCCGCCATCGCCGAGCGGACCTCGTCCGGGGTGAGCGGGATCGTCAGACGGATGGCCTTGGCGGATTCGTACAGCCGCTTGATGTGCTCCTCTTCCTTGAAGATCTTGCCGTTGTAGATGCGGATGCCCTCGAAGACGCCGTCGCCGTAGAGCAACCCGTGATCGAAAACGCTGATGCGGGCCTCTTCCACGGGGACGATGCGACCGTCCATCCAGATCTTCAGGTCGGGTCGGGGAGCGAACGGGTTGTCGGATTGGGTCATCGGTTCGGCCTCGGTCCAGGTCGGGCTCATGGGGTCACCTCCTTCGCCGCTTCCCGGCGGGCGGGATCGGGGGGTTCGGCCGGACTTGCCGGTCGGATGACCCCGTCCTGGAGCCGGACGCATCGATCCGCCCGCTGCGCGAGCGTCGCGTCATGGGTGACCATGATCAGCGTCTGCCCCTCGCGGTTCAGCTCCGCCAGCAGGTCGAGGATCCCCTTCCCTGCCGCCGCATCCAGATTACCGGTCGGCTCGTCGGCCAGCAAGACCGCCGGGCGGTTGATCAGGGCGCGGGCGATGGCGACCCGCTGCCGCTCCCCCCCGGAAAGCTCCGCCGGACGGTGTTTGATGCGCTCGGACAGCCCCACCCGCTCCAGCAGGGCCAGGGCGTCCCGGCGGGCCTGACGACCCACCCGCCGCCAGGGCAGCAGCGGATACCGCACCATCCGCGGCATCATCACGTTCTCCAGCACGTTGCATTCCGGCAGAAGGTGGTAGAACTGGAAGACGAAGCCCACCTCCCGGTTCCGGTAGGCGCGGCGCTCGGCCGGGGGACGCGAGAGCAGATCCCGCCCCTCGAACAACACCCGTCCCCGGTCGGGCAGATCGAGCGCCCCGAGAAGATGCAACAGCGTGCTCTTGCCCGATCCGCTGGCGCCCATCACGGAGAGGAACTCCCCCCGCCGCACCGACAAATTCACACCCCGCAGCACCCGCAGACGCTCGTGTCCGAGGATGTAGGACTTGTGCAGCCCCTCCGCTTGCAGGACGACTTTACTCATAGCGAAGCGCCTGAATCGGCCAGACCCGTGCCGCCACCCACGCGGGGATGAGCGACCCGAGCGTCGAAGCCGCCACCGCCGTCACCGCGATGCCGATCACGTCCCAGGGTTTGACAGTGTTGGGGATGCGGTCGAAGGAATAGACGTCCGGGCTCCAGACGCGAAGCTGGGGACTGAGGCTCGCCAGGAAATCCTGGATCTCGTTGATGTTCCAGACCACCACCGCGCCCAGGACGGTGCCCAGGATCGTGCCGACCACGCCGACCGCCCCGGCGTAGAGGATGAACAGACCCCCGACGCCGCGCCCCGACGCCCCCAGCGCCTTGAGCAGACCGATGTCCTTGGTCTTCTTCTCCACGATCATGTAGAAGATGCAGCCCACCAGGACGATGGCGACCATGCTGATGATCGTAAAGAGAAAGGTGACCAGCACCTTCTCCTTTTCCACCGCCGCGATGAAGGGTCGCTGAAGATCCTCCCACGTCTGAATCTCGGCGAAGCTCAGCGCCGTCGCATCGTCGTCGTCCAGGTCGTCCAGGATCGAAGCGCGGAAAGAGAGCCACGCATCGGCGATCTTCTCCTTGGACGCATAGAGGTCGGCTCCGGGAACCAGTCCGATGAGGAGCTGGTTGGCGCGCGGGCGGGTCATCGTCCCGTCGAGCCGTTCCTGGGCGTTCATGGCCAGGGCTTCCTGCACCATGTCGAAATCGACGTAGACCGACGTGCTGTCGATCTCGAAGATGCCCGTGCGGGAGTCGTCCACGTAGCGGAGCGGCACGCGGACGGGCGGTTCGCCGGTGGTCGTGCCCTTGCGGCTCAGCGGCAGCAGGGTGAGGGCGACCTGGGCGCCGCGGGCGACGTAGCGGTTGAAATTGCCGTCGGGTCGGCGCTCGTTGAGCAGTTCACACCCGACGATGATGCCGTAGAGCCGGTCGCCCTCGTAGCGGGGCGGGCCGAGATCGGCCGCGTAGACCCGCTCGCCCACGGTGCGGGCGGTGATGCGAGGCCATTCCGCCACCTCGAACGGACTCTTGTCGAAATCGGCGATCCGCTTCGGATCGGTCTCGTGCGCGCGCCAGCGGCGGTTGGCTTCCTCCAGATCGGGCGGCAGGCGGACGTGGCCCTGCTCGTCGATGCCGGCGATCGGCTGGGCCTGCAACCCCAGGTGCGTCGTGCCCGGGTAGTAGTGCTCGTAGTGCAGGCCCTTCTCGAAATCGTTGACCTTCACATAGTCCTTCATGCGGATGCCGATCACACGAGCGGGTTTGGTCCAGTTGGTGGCCGGCACGCGGAAGATGCCGTAGCTGTAGATGACCGGCGTGGTGACGGTGACCAGATCGGGGAAGTTCTCCTTCAGATACTCGCCGAACTCCTCGTAGTACGGGAACCCCTGGAGGGTTCCGGAATCGAGGATCAGCTCGCTGTGCAGTCCGCGGGAGCGGGCGCGGACGGTGTCCAGGAATCCGCCCATCACGCTGAGGACGACGAGGACCATCGCGACGCAGAGCATCACGCTGGCCACGCCGAAAAACGCGATCAGCTTGGTGCACAGATACCGGGTTGCCAGGAACCACTTGTACATGGACAGTCAACGTGACACGGGCGCGTCCTGTTTAGGGCGCTGAAGCGGGAACAGGATCACATCGCGGATGCTCGGCTGATCGGTCAGCACCATGACCAGCCGGTCGATGCCCACGCCCAGACCGCCTGCGGGCGGCATGCCGTATTCCAGGGCGGTGATGAAATCCTCGTCCATGACCGCCATCGTCTCCTCCCCCTCGCCGGCGGTGCGGCGGCGGAAGTTGGCCGCCTGCTCCTCCGGATCGTTGAGCTCGGTATAGGCGTTGGCCAGTTCCATCGCGCCGACGAACGCCTCGAAGCGCAACGCCAGCGACGGATCCTCCGGGTGTCGGCGCGTCAACGGGCAAATGGCGGCCGGGTAGTCGTACACGAACGTCGGCTGGATCAGGTGGTCCTCCACCGCGGCCTCGAACAGGTCGTTGACCAGCACGGCGTGGTCCTTGGGCACGGCGTTCGAGTCGCCCCCCTCTTTGGCCGTGTGCAGGGGGATGCCGAGTTCGGACGCCCGCCGGCGGACGCCCTCCTCGTCGGCGATCGAGACGCCCGCGTGTTCCTCGAGCAGATCGGCATAGCGCTTCCGCGGCCAGGGAGGCGTGAAATCCAGCGTCCGCCCCTTGTACACCCCGACGAGCCGCCCCTGCCGAATCTTCTCCGCCGCCTCGCGATAGGCATCGAGGGAAGACTCGGCCGCAAACCGGCGGGCGGTCTCTTCATCCTTCGTT
>CAZNQN010000053.1:9454-9864 GCA_964574925.1 uncultured Phycisphaeraceae bacterium
TCCTTCGTTTCCTTGAGGCGGACGTACTCCTGCTCGAGCGCCGCCAGGCGGGCGGGGACGGCCTGTCGCGCGGAGGCCTCGAAGGCGGCCGAGACGAGCTGCTCCACCCGCTCCATCATCACCTCGTAATCGGCGTAGGCCTCGTACAGTTCGAGCATCGTGAACTCGGGATTGTGCCTGGTGCTGATCCCCTCGTTGCGGAAGTTGCGGCTGATCTCGAAGACCCGCTCCATGCCGCCGACCAGCAGGCGCTTGAGGTACAGTTCCGGGCTGATGCGGAGGTAGAGGGGCATGTCGAGGGTGTTGTGGTGGGTGAGGAAGGGTCTGGCGGCCGCCCCGCCGTACTGCGGCTGGAGGATCGGCGTCTCCACCTCGTCGAAGCCTTCGTCCAGCAGGCACCGGCGGATGGC
>CAZNQN010000054.1:0-9753 GCA_964574925.1 uncultured Phycisphaeraceae bacterium
TATGATGTCCCTGCTCGATGAGGACAATCCATAGGAACGGTTGTCCGGCTCATTCGATGAACCCCGGCGGCGCCGCTTCGGCGCGGAAACGACTCCTTTCCTGAACCGCCCGTTCGAAACGCGGGATCGTTTGGGGGAGGCGATGCGCAAAGGCCGAACCGGGTCTGCCTGATCGACGGGGTTGCCGACATCGAAGAGGAACACAAACCAGAGAAGATGACCATGGGAAATCCGAGGATCTCGTGGACGAAGAAGGGTTTCCGCCGGACGGTGTGGACGGTCTGTCTCGGAATGCTTGCCGGATGCGCTCCGACGGGGTTTCTCGTCACGCCCGTCCGCGTCAAGCGCGAGCTGACGGAATCGACCGTCTACCGCGACTCGCGCCTCGCGCGCGACAAGATCGCCCTCATCGAGGTCAGCGGCGTGCTCAGCAACGCCCGCCGGTCCGGGCTGTTCGGCGACGGCGAGAACCCCGTCAGCCTGTTCGTGGAGCAGCTCGATCGTGCGCGGCGGGACAAGGCCGTCAAAGCCGTCATCCTCCGCATCAATTCCCCCGGCGGCACGGTCGTCGCCAGCGAACTGATGTACGACGAACTGCGGCGCTTCCGCAAGAAGACGGGCAAACCGGTGGTGGCCGTGATGATGGACGTCGGCGCCAGCGGAGCGTATTACCTCGCCTGCGGGTGCGACGAGATCGTCGCCCAGCCCTCCACCGTCACCGGCAGCATCGGCGTCATCATGCACACCCTCGACATCAGCGGGACGATGAACATGATCGGCGTCAAGAGCGAAGCCATCGCCTCCGGACCGCGCAAGGACATCGGCTCACCGTTTCGGCCCATGACGGACGAGGAACGGGAAATCTTCCAGACCCTCATCAACGAGATGTACGAGCGCTTCGTGAAGGTCGTGGTCGAGGGACGACCCAAGCTCAGCGAATCGGAAGTGCGCCGCCTGGCGGACGGTCGCATCTACTCGGCCGGGCAGGCGCTGAAGCTCGGCCTGATCGACCGCATCGCCTCCCTCCGCGAAGTGATCGGCGCGCTGAAGAAGCGCCTCGATCTTTCCCGCGTGCGGGTGGTGGCCTACCACCGACCGCTCGACTACACGCCCAACTACTACGCCCGTTCGCCCGCACCGAAACCGGAAATCAACCTGATGAAGCTCGACCTTCCCGACTGGTCCGCCCTGACGCCGCAGTTCCTCTACCTGTGGATGCCCGGGACGCCGTAGGAATCGCCGCAGGGCCTGTCGAAGATCGTTCCGGGATCGGAGTCGGCCGACATCCGTGCGACGGGCGCACCCCAGCGCGCATCGCCTGAGGCCGGGAGCCGCCGATGCGGTGATCATTCGCTGCTCGTGGTGAACGCCCCTACGTCGGTGGGGACGGAACGGACCCGTCCGGCGGCGTCGAGCGTCGTCAGCCGGTTCGGGAGGTAGCCCGCCAGATCGCTGAGGAAGGATGGAACCACGCCGGTCGGGGGAAACATCGGGTCGCTCAGCAGGACGTTCGTCCCCAGGATCTGCCCCTCCGTCGGCGGGGCCGCGTCGAGCTCCGACCAGTAGTTGTTGCGGTCGAACGCGGCTCGATCGATGGAGATCGTATACGGCACGTCGGCGTAGCCGAAGTTGGCGGCGTACAGCATGAACCCGCCTGCCGCGAAGTTGTTGCCCACGATGCTTGCGTGGGGAAACGCCAGGTCGCGCGTTCTGGCCTGCAAGGACCAAAGCCCCGTGCGGTAATGTTTCGGGGGAACGATCACCTGGTCCGGCACGAACCGGAAACCCGCCGCCTCCGCGAGCGCGTTCTCCACCACGACGACGATGTACGGGCGATCGTCCGCCGCCCCGAACGAGTCGAACGGTTGCTCGACCCGGAGAACCTGCACGCCCGTTTCCACCGGCAGATCGACGTCGGGGTTGCAGGCCACCACTTCCCGGAGGTTCCCGTTCGCATCGAGACGATCGACGCAGACCTCGACGAACCGGAGGGAGGCGTTCCCCTCGGTCACGTGGACGGGAATCTCCCATGTTCCGCCGCCGTCCCATTGGGAACCGAAGGGAGCCACGAACCAGGGCACCCACTCGAACACGATGGCGGCTTCGCGTCGTGCCGGCCCGGCGTGGAGCGCCACCCACCGGCTCTCCGATCCCTTCAGCGCGCTGATGATCCCCAGCCCCACGGGGGCCGTCGAAGCCGCCGGTTCGTACAGCGCCGCCGCCGGCTCCACGCCGGACGGCCCCGGTATCTGACGCTGCGCCAGGTAATGACGGCGAAATGTGCCGGCATCACGGGAGGAACAGTTCCAGATGATCAGATGGTCAACATCGGTGGCGACGGCCATCGCCCGCGTCGCCCATTTGTCCGCCGAGGGATCGAATTCCAGCGAACAGTTGACCAGCGCCATGCCCCGGATCGGCGGGACGCCTTCTGCGACCACGATGCCGTTGGCGGTGGCATCTTCGACGCCGAAGTCCAGCGTCCATCCGATGCCCCGCGCGCGAAGCCCGTAGCAGATCAGGTTTTCCCATGGGTGTCCGGTCACGGCCGTGAGCTGATACACGTCCGCATGCCACCCCCGTCGCCCCGGATCGAGACCGTCCAGGGTCGAACGGACGACGAACGGGCAATTGTAGAAGCCGTTGTCGCCGATCCGCTCCGCCCGGCAGTCGCGCACCAGTGCCACGCGATCGACACCGCCCCAGCCGAAACCTTCCGGGACGTCGTGGGCCAGACAGTTCGTGAAATACACGCGCGACGAACCGCTGACGAGCACATGGCGGGCGACATCGAAACGTGCCGCCTGGGCGTCTCCGAGCGTGAACGTGCAACGGTGGAACCAGATCCGACTGCCGGCGAGCTGCGGGGGAAACAGCATGTTCTCCCGATCGAACCGGAGATTCTCGAAGCGGACATAGGGGATGCGCAACAGTCGTCCGGGGGAAAAGACCACGGCCGACGGATCGACTCCCTCGTCCGGCTCGAACGTGACCCACTCGTCGCGGCACGGATAGAGTCGCTCGTCTCCGTCGCGATCGAGAGTATACGTTCCCGGCCGGAAGCGGATCCGGCACCCGTCGAGGATCCCACCGTTGAGCACGATCGCCCGCCGCACCGCCTGGCGAAGCGTGCGTACGGGCGCCTCGGCGGTGCCCGGCGCCAGGTCGTCGCCGAACCGCCCGTCCGCGTACACCGTCACCCCGGGAAGCGTTCCCTTGTCCACGACCAGACGGACATCTTCCAGCCCCATCGCCCCCGCCGCCCGGCGATACCCGAACGTGTTGTACACGTCGGCGGAGAGGGTCACGGGGCCCTGCGTCGAAAAGTCGTCCGGATCGAGCGTAAGGACGTATTCCTCCGCCCCGGTGCGAGGGTTGACCGCGGGGTAGCCGTCTTCCGGTCGGAGCACGAACGTCTTCTGCGCCTCGCCCTGGAACGTGCCCGTCTCGGGCGTCACCGTGATCTCCACCCGCTCGATGCCGGAGACGTCGGGACGATCGGCGTCCTTCGAGAACGCCATCACCCCCACGGTGAACGGTTCGTCGAACCGCTGTCGGGGCACGACGTCCCATCGCGCGATCGGCAGGGGCGACCCTCCGCCGCACGACCATGCCGGTACCTTGAACGGATAGGGATGGCCGCGAAAGGCGTCGATGACCATCGCCGCATCCACGATGGAGATCATCCGATCCGGGTCGGCGGGCGACATGTCCGTCAGCCGCTTCGGAACCGCCCCCGGCGCGTTGCGAAACTTGTCGAGGACGGCCAGCACATCGCTCGTGATCTCCACCCGCCCGTCCGGTTCCACGCACGAAGACCCGCACGGACCCGCCACGTCGCCCCACACCCGCGTCGAAACCGTCACCTGTGGCAGATCGAGGCGGTCGGCGTTCACGAGGCAGGTGCCGGGCACGGCCTGAAGCGCATACGGCGTTCCCGGAACGATCTCCGGTCCGGTGACGGCCACGTTCGCGAACCGGCTCCAGTCCGTCACGTACGGCTCGCAACGAAGCCCCGCCACCCACCAGGCGGATGCGTCCTCAGCCGACGCGACCTCGACCTCTCCGGCCGTTTCGTTGACCTGCATCGGCGGCCCCACCCACATGGACCGCCCCGCATAGGCAGACCCTTCCGTGCCCGGCAGGGCGGGAAACGTCACCCGAATCGCCACGGGCATCGGTCCTGTGGGTGGAATGAAGGACAGGTATCGGCTGCCGCAAAGGCCCGCCGCCGGCGGGGAGAACACGGGAGGATGACAGTTGTCGGGACGACCATCGGCATCGCAGTCCAAAGACGCACCCGACGCAATCGCACATGCGTCCCCCATTCCGTCCGCGTCGCAGTCCGCCTGATCGGGATTGGGCAGGGAGGGGCAGTTGTCGAACGAATCGCAGACACCGTCGCCATCCGCGTCCTGCCCGGGGTCGCACTGGGCGAAGGCGGATGGAACGACCCCGATGAAGACCAGGCCGAAGAATGAGAGATGAAGAAGCGCCCGCCGTGGACGCCGGTCCCGGCGCGGGAACCGTCCCCCGCGCTGCCTCCGTGTGTCCATGCTCACGATCTCCCGCCCCGAAGCCCCGCTGGATGCCAGCGTAGCAAAACCCGGCGGGAGGAATCAAGCCCCCCCTGGGCTTCCCGGTCGGCGCCCCGGTGGGAGGTCCTGCGCTGCATGAGAATTGCGTAAAGTACCCCGGTATTCCAGGGCCAGGGCGATGCACCTGCACCGCGACCGGGCGCTGCGGCGTGATCCGGAAAACGATCGCGGTGGACGCGCTTACGTGGGGCCTGAGATCGAAAAAGGCCCGATGGAGCGGGCGGGTAAGCCGAATTCTGTTCCGCGGGTCCGGACGATCGGATCGACCGGTCCCGCGGCGGCGATCATCAATCTGGGCCGACGGTCGCCCGCCGGCTCGAGCGCCCTACCCGCGGCTTTCGCGCCGGTCGCCCGGCGCATCGAGACGGGCCGCCTCTTCGCCGCCTATTTGGGCTTGCTGGCGGTGGGGTTTGCCCGGCCACGACTGTCACCAGTCGTGCGGTGCGCTCTTACCGCACCATTTCACCCTTACCGCGGATCCGCGCCGCAAGGACGCGGGTTCCGAGGCGGTATCGTTTCTGTGGCACTTTCCCTCGGGTCGCCCCGGGTTGGCGTTACCAACCACCGTGCCCTGCCCAGTTCGGACTTTCCTCCCACGCGCGAAGCGCGTGAGCGATCGCCTTCGCCCGCTCCATCGGGTGTTCCATTATAACGCCCGCACGGCCTCCCGGTTCGCCGCCGCTCGGACGCGGTTGGGAAGGGCGTTCTTCCCGAATAATCCGCCCTCCGAGGGGAATACCCTCCGGGCGGACGGTTCGTCCCCGTCCGGGAGGGAGAGACGGTCGCCGGTGTTGCGGCCCATCCCGGGAGGGACGATAAAGCGATGTGACGCGACGGATGCCCGCCGGTGACCGGGATAGCGGAGAGCGCGGACCATGATCCACCTGACGTTGTTCAGCGGACACGAAGGGCGGCTGCTGCCCGGCAGGCTATTCTACCTCACCTTCTGCGGCGGGTGCGACGTGATCCGTCCGACGGTGGCGCGGCAGATCCTGATGCAGCGCGAGGCGGAGCGAAACCCCGCCGTGCGCGTGCACCGCCCCTTTTTCCTCACCATCTTCGGTTCGGTGGACGTGACCGCCCCCACGCTGGCCGAGGAGTTCCTCGACCTCCGCGAGATGATCCGCGCCGGGCTGCTCGCGCCGCGGGAATGGGACCGCTTTGCAGCCCTGCTCGGCCGGCAGGAAGGGTTGGTCAGTTCCCTCACCCTGTTCGGTAGCTTCAGCGAGGACGAGGTCCCGCCCGAGGATGAGGAGGTGGACGCCCTGGCCGTCCAGCAACACCTGGGCAACATCCCCGAACCCGCAGCCGAGGTCCTTCGCTTCGGCATCGGGCAGAAGGGCGGCGAACGACTTTCGACCATCCGCCGGGCGATGGCCGTCGCTTCGTGAAGATCCGTTGCTCCGCCAGTGCCTGCCCCGCCGCGTCGTGTGGGCCCCGGCGCGCTCGCTTTCGGCGCGCAAGACCATTCTGCGCTTGAACGGGTCGGTCTGATTCGATTATTGTTTGTCATCATGGCCGAGAGCGTGGCAGAACAGGTGCAAAGGTACATCGCTTCGGCTCCGGCGTTCGCTCGTCCGATCTGTCGAAAACTGCGTTCCCTCATCAAGCGGGCCGACCAACGCCTCGTCGAGCAGATCAGGTGGGGGAAACCGACCTATGTCTTTGAGGGGCTGGTGTGTTCCGTGTCCGCTTTCAAGAACCATGTCGCCCTCTGGTTCCACAAGGGATCGTTGCTGAAGGATCCGCGCAAACTTCTCCAGCCCGGACACAGGGCGCAAACCATGAAGCAGGTGCGCTTGACCTCGGTGAAGGAGATCGACGAGGCCGGCATCACGGCGCTGGTCCGACAGGCGGTCGACCTCAACGCCGCCGGCATCAAGCCGAAACGCAAGCCGATCCGCGTCGTCGTGCCGAAACCGCTGAAGGAGGCGCTGGCCGAGAATCCGAAGGCCAAGGCATTTTTCGATTCCCTGGCGCCCTCCCACCGGCGCGAGTACGCGGAGTACGTCGCCGAGGCCAAGCGACCGGAGACCGTCGCCCGCCGCGTAAGCAAAACGATCGACGAATTGACCCGACAACTCCGCCCCCACGACAAATATCGCCGAAAGGAATAGAGATTTCTTGGGGAGCGTGAATCTGTTATTTGCTCGAGGCGCGGATCGTCGCCGCTTGTTTCTCCAGTTCATTCGCTTCCGTCGTCCGCCCCATGGTCCGGTAGAGGACGGCAAGATTCATCAAACTGATGGCAACGCTGGGGTGCTCGTTTCCACGTGCTTTTTCCCGAATCGCCAACGCGCGTTTGTAGAGCCGCTCCGCTCCCTCGTAATCGCAGCGCCGGAAACATAGTATGGCAAGCTGATCCACAGCGTCGGCCACCAACGGATGGTCCGGACCGAATGCCTTTTCGCGGATCGTCAGTACGCGTCGGTAAAGTGATTCCGCCTTTTGTTCATCACCGAGGGATCGATACGTTTTTGCGAGGTTGCTGAGTGTATACGTCGTCCGCGGATCGTCGGTCCCGAACGCCTTTTGTTCGATCGCCAGGGCGCGCTCGAAGAGGGACCTTTCGCGAGCAATGTCGCCTTGCTCGCCGTATACGACGGCAAGCGACGCCAGAGTTCGAGCGACGGCGGGATTCTCCGGACCAAGCGTTTTCTCATACAAAGCCAGAACCATTCGATAGAGCCTCTCGGATTCTGCATACTTCCCCCGCGTAAACGCAAACTCCGCCATCGTATTCAGGAGATGGATCACCATTGGGTGCTCCGATCCCAGCAACTTCTCGCCGGTACGCAATGCCTCTTCGTAGAGTTGCTGGGCCTCGTCATATCGCCTGCGCGCCCGATGAATCTTCGCCAATAAATCCAGGCAGAGCACCAGTTCGGGATGATCACGACGGGGGGTCTGTTCGAGGGTCTTGCGGGCTTCTCCGGCGAACCGAGACGCACCCTCGTAGTCGCCGGCGCTGTACAGCTTCATCGCGGTACGAATCAGCTCCGTTGAAGCCGTCGTCCCATCAATTGGGGCGGTTTCAACCCTGGGCTTGGGGCGCCAACCGCCCATTCCGTTTCCGGTGCAGGATGCCGCAATCGAAAACGGCATCACGAATGCCAGCAGGCCGAGGGATCGCATCGTCTTGTCGAGTAATCCCGGATCGTGTGTATGGTGCGTCGGATGGCCGATATTGTCATTCTACCATGAAACGCCGGGGATGGACAAGGGTGGAGCTCATCATTGTGTTCCGACTTCCGACCCAGGAGCTTGGAACCGGCGCACGGTACGACGGGGGGCGAGGCAGCTCCAATGGAGATAGGATCCGCCCACCATTGTGAGAAATGTTCTCACACGCCGGTCAGTGATGCTATGATTGCAGGAGGGATTGTGCGTCCGTCGAGACCCCTCCCTCTCTCTACCGTTTCATCGGCGACGCGGGGGACGTGTCGTCCGGGGGTTGAATGCGCACCAGCGGTGTCCGTTTCAGCGTCGGCGGCGGTCGGTCGGTCGCGTCCGCCCCGTGGCAGGGGCGACCCTCACCGCAACCGCAACCGTCCTTCGCCGTCATCCGCCGGTAGAGGAACCGCACGACGTACGCCGCCGCCAGCAGCACCACCACGGAGACCAGGACGTCTTGAGCCGTCATCGTCGTTTCAAATCAGTCGGATCGTCACCTGGTACGTCACCAGCGCGCCGATGTAGGCCAACACGGTCATGTAGGTGAACGTAAAGACCGGCCAGCGCCACGAGCGCGTCTCCCTGCGGATCGTCGCCAGCGTCCCGCCGCACTGGCAGCACAGCGCGAAGAAGACCATGATGGACAGCGCGACAGCCGGGTTGAACACCGCCCGCCCGTCCGGCCAGGTCGCCTCCTTCAGTTTCTCCCGCAACCCCTGCGACTGTTCGTCCGCCTCGTCGCCGAGGTTGTAGATCGTGCCCATCGTGGCCACCACCACTTCCCGCGCGGGAAACGACGCGATGGCCGCCGTCCCGATCCGCCAGTCCCATCCCAGCGGGCGGACCGCCGGCTCGATCCACCGCCCCATGCGGGCGAGGAAACTCTGCCGGAAGTACGCCCCCGATTCCTCCCGGTCGATCTCGGCCAGTCGGCGTTGCAGTTCCTCTCCCGCCTCATCGTCCGCCACCGCCGCGTACTCCGCCCGCAGGGCGGCCCGCCGGGCTTCGTACCGATCGGCGATGGCCCTGGGACGCGGATAGTAGCCCAGCGCCCAGATGACCACCGTCACCGCGAAGATGATCGTCCCCGCCGAGACGCAGAACTCCTTCCCCTGCGAATACATGCGATACACCACGTGCTTCAGCGAGGGTCGGCGGTAGGCGGGAAGTTCCATCAGGAACGCCTGCCCCTCGCCCGGAAAGAGCGTCCGCTTCAGGATCAGCGCCACCACGATCGCCGTCACCATGCCCAGCGCGTAAAGTCCCAGCAGGACGAGTCCTTGCAGGTTGAGCCATCCGCCCAGCCAGGAGACCGGCGGAATCAATGCCCCGATCATCAGCACGTAGACCGGGATCCGCGCCGAGCACGTCATCAGCGGGGCGACCAGGATCGTCACGAAGCGGTCGCGGCGGTTGTCGATGGTCCGCGTGGCCAGGATCCCCGGCACCGCGCACGCGAAACACGACAGCAGCGGAATGAACGACTGCCCGCTCAGACCCAGCCGGCTCATCCACCGGTCCATCACGAACGCCGCCCGCGCCATGTATCCGCAGTCTTCCAGGATCGCGATGAACAGAAAGAGGATCAGGATCTGCGGCAAGAAGACGAGCACCGCGCCCACGCCGGCCACGATCCCGTCCGCAACCAGGCTTCGCAGCGGACCCGCCGGCAGCATCCCTCCGAGCCACGTCCCCAGCGCCGAAAACCCGCGCTCCATGCCGTCCATGACCGGGGCGGCCCATCCGTAGATCGACTCGAAACAGATCCCCATCAATACGAGGAAGATGAGCAGACCGAGCACGGGATGCGTCAGGATCCGATCGGCGACCGGCATCGCCGCTCCCGCACGCCCTTTCTGTTTCACCACCTGTTCGATCACCCGATCGATCCAGGCGTACCGGACCCGCCCTTCCAGCTCCACCACCGATTCGCCGGTTCGTTCGATGGCCTCCCGGCGGCGCTGCAACTCCTCCCGGACAT
>CAZNQN010000055.1:0-9739 GCA_964574925.1 uncultured Phycisphaeraceae bacterium
GAAATCGCCTTCTCCTGCGTCTCCCATCCTTGCGGAGCGCGATCGAAGGCAGGCGTCGCCTCCATCAGGGGAAGGGGCGCGATTCCGAGGTCAAAGAGGGTAAGCGATCCCGCGTCAGGTGGTCAGGACGGATTCGGCGTCGAGGACCTGTTCTTCCAGCGATTCGCGGATTTCGGCGATCTGCGCCTCGGTAACGCCCAACCGCTCGAACATCTCCGGCGTAAGAGCCGAGTGACGGGCCGTCAGGTAGAACCCGATCTGCTCCTGGCAGCAGAGGATGTCGGCCATCTGGATCAAGGTGGCCATGTTCTGGAACTCGACGCTGAGCACTTCGGGGTTGTGATGGAACCCCACAGCCGCCCGGAGATGGCGCGGGAACTTCCACTTCGTGGTCAACCCCACACCGAACGCCTGATGGTCGGCGCCGATGTGTTCGCGCTCGCAGGCGAGGTAATCCCCGCCGTTGGCCAGATGGGCTTCGATGGCCTGCGCGAACTCGTCCGGATACGCCTGGCGGGCGACCAGCATGCCGATGTCGTGGATCAGCCCGGCGACGAAGATCTCATCCGTCATGCCCGGATGGGGCGAGCACTTGGCGATGGCGCGGGCGGCGACGGCCACCCCCACGCTGTGCCGCCACAGGTCCGACGCGCTGAAATGCTCCGAGACCCGTTTCCCCTTGAACAACCGGGCAATCGAGGCGGCGATGGCGATGTTCTTCACGGCGGAGAGGCCCAGAAGGATGATCGCGCGATCCACGCTGGCCACCTGCCCCGGCAAGCCGTAGAAGGCGGAGTTGACCACCTTGAGCACCTTGACGGAAAGGGCCGGGTCGTTCTTGATCACCTCGTGCAGATCGCGGGCCGTGCTCTTGGGATCCTCCACGATCTCGATGATCCGGATCGTGACCTCCGGGAGGGTGGCGATTTCGCCGACCTTGCTCAGCGCCCGATCGACGACTTGCTTGGTTCGTTCGGCTGTTCCCGTGCTCATCGACGGCCCCCGCTTCCCCGTTTCCTCAGACGTCCGACGCATTCGACCGGACGCAACGTTTGCAGTCGAAGTCGGAACACGATGCCGCCTGAGGCCTTCCGACCGGGATCGCCTGCTGCCCTTACGGGCTGGATCATCGGCACCCCCGGCCCCATCCGACTCTACTGGAAACGTATCGTCATCCCCGCCCGCGCGGCTTAACGTTGGAAACAACGTCCGTCTAATACCGGTTGCGCTTACGCCGAAAGGTGCCGTCAAGGGGAATGCGGGCGAGAATCTCCGCGATGCGGCGTCCGGCGCGCCCGTCACCGTACACGCCCGACCCGCCCGTTATCGGTCGTTTGCGCAGAGCGCGGCGGATGGCCGACTCGATGGAAGCCCTGGATTCGCCGCAGTCGATCACGCTCCGACCGCCGCGCTCGCGGCCTTGCTGTCGGAGACCGACGTTGACCGACGGCGTGCCCATCACCGGCGCTTCGATGATCCCGCTGGACGAATTGCCGACGAGCACGTCGCAGCCCGCGAGCAGATCGAGATAGGTTTCCCGCGGGAGAGAACGGACGACGTCCATCGCGTCGCGCGTCGCGCGCCTCCGCTGCGCTTCGATCGCTTCGATAATGCCGGAATGACCTCGATCGCTGTTGGGATACAGCACCGTCGCCGACATTCCGCACGCCCGCACGGCGGCGAGGATGGCCCGCATCACCCGCCCCTCATGGGCCGCCGACCGACCGCAGGGATGATACACGACCAGCGCCCGCCCGGTTTTTGCAGAACGGTTGGCCGATTTCTCGTTCCCGTGTCCTGAGCCGCGGGCTTTGGCCCGCGCGATGCGCCGTCGCTCGTCGATCGTTTCCACCCCCCGCCGGCCGGTCTTTGTGGATGAGCGCGCGACTGAAGGAAACCGCTGAAAGATATCGTCCAGTCCCGGCGCGCCGACCACGTGGACGCGGTTCGGGTCCTCGCCCATGCGGATCAGCCGCCGGGCGGCCCGGCGCGTCGCCGTCAGGTGCACGTGCGCGAGCTTGCTGATCGCGTGGCGGTAGGCCTCGTCGGTGTCCCCGGGCGCGACGTCGCCTCCGTGAATGTGGGCGAGAATCCGGTCGGTCGCGACGGCCGCCAGCGCCCCGGCCATCGCTTCGATCCGATCGCCCAGCACCACGACGATGTCGCTTCGTTCGGCGAGAAAGAACCGCGCCATCCCCCGCACGCCGCGGGCGAGTCCCTCCGCCTGATCGGCCGGATCGTCCGTCCCGCGCTGCATGGGAATGCGGGCGTCGATGTGCCGGCCGTCCCGCTCCAGATCGCGGACCGTGAACCCGAACTTGCGCACGAGGTGCATCCCGGTGGCGACCAGTTGCAGCGTCATCCGGGGATGCGCGGAGACGGCCTCCATCGTCGAGCGGAGCAGACCGTATTCCGCCCGCGTGCCGGTCACGACGGCTACGCGACGACGACTCAACGAACCATGTCCCATGTCAGGATCGTGTCACGCGGAATGGAGACGGTCGTTTGCCGTCCCGTGAGATGATCGAGCGCCGTCGGGGGCAGTCCCGTGCCGGGACGCTTCAGCGCGAGCATCGACTGGGTGAGGACGGCCCCGGCGGGAATGTCGGCGGCCGCGACGATCGACCGCCGCGCCGCGTAGCGGACCTCCTTCTCCTCCGGCTTCATGCCCAGCGTGCCGGTGCCGAGCGCCCGCTGCGCCTGCCGCGCACGGGCGATGTATTCCGCCATCCGATCGGGAGGCAGCGACATCGCATGATCCGGTCCCTTCCGGTTCGGATCGAGGGTGAAATGCTTCTCGAGCAGGCAGGCGCCGGCGGCGACCGCCCATCCGCCCGTGTGGGTCGAAAGCGTGTGGTCGCTGAGCCCGACGGGGACGCCGAACCGCTCCGCCAGCGTGGAGATCGCCCGCAGGTTGATCCGCTCGATGGGCGTCGGATAGCAACTGATGCAGTGGAGAAGCACAAGCCGGTCGCGGGCGGTGGAATGTTGCAAGCGCTGCACCGTGTCTACGATTTCTTCTTCCGTCGACGCCCCGGTGGACAGCAGAATGGGCAGTCCGGTCGCCTCCGCGGCCGACAGCAACGGGCGATTCGGCAGGTCGGTGGAGGCGATCTTGACGGCTGCCCCACCCAGCCCGGCCAGTCGGGCCGCTTCTTCCGGCCCGAACGGTGTCGCCAAAAACAGGATTTCCCGCTGATCGCAATGCTGCTTGATGCGGGCGAGTGCGTCCAGGGACAGTTCCAGCTTCTCGAGCATCGCCCGTTGCGACCGGGTTCGCACCCGTCGCTTCTGGTAGGAGACCGTCGGTGCCGATCGGGTGACCAGCGACGAGGCGCGGAACATCTGGAACTTGACGGCATCCGCGCCCGCCGCCACGGCCGCATCCACCAGCTCCAACGCCGTCTTCACCGATCCGTCGTGATTGACGCCCGCCTCCGCCACGATGAACACCGGGCAACCCGGCCCGACGGATCGGTCCCCGATGCGGACGGCGGAAATGGGCGGCGATTCGGAGAGGGACATCTTCATGGCACCATGCTCCCTGTACGGTCTCGTTCGAGCAGCGCGCGGGCCACCAGCAGATCGAACGGCTCGTCGATGTCCACGCTTTCGTCGGCGCGCTGGACGATCGCCCGCCGATCGCGTCCCCAGAAGGATTGCCCGTCCGCTCCCTCCTTCCCGGCTGCGAACAGGCTCTCCCGCGTCACGGCCGCCACCGCACCGTCATGATAGTACAACGGTTCCAGGTCCTGGCGGCGATAGATCCCGTTGTCCCGATAGGGAACCAGATGGTCCCCTCGAAGGCGGTGCAGCCAGTCGGGATGCTGCTTGCTCACCGGCGCCACGCTGCGCACCGAATCAGCCCCCGTTTCGGACAACATCTCGATCGCCCGGTCGATCAGACCGGGCGCGCGGACGGGAATGTTCCCGTAGAGAAGCACGACGCAATCGACGCGGTCGGCGTGCCGCTGCTCCCAGGTCGAGACGGCGTGCCGGGCGGCGTCGTCCACCCGCGCGGTGTCGGTCGCAAGCTCCGCGGGGCGCTGAATCACTTCGATACCGGCTTCCCGCGCCAGGTCCTGCGCCTGGCCGGAATCCGTCGTCAGCACCGCCGCCGAGAGCAGGCGGCTTTCCCGCACGTGGTCGAAGGTGTAACAGATGACGGGACGACCGAGCAGATCCCGAACACACTTGTTTGGCAATCCCTTGCTGCCGGCGCGGGCCAGGATGACACCGAGCGAGATCATGACCGCCGTCCGCGGAGAATCCCCGTTCCCCCCGTTGCCGACGCCGCGTCTCGAACGTGATGGCGCTTCATGTCAGCGGTCGATCTTTTCGATCCGTTCTCTTCAGCCCCTTCCGGGAATATCGGCGATTTGCAAGACGCGCCTTGACCGGGAGGACGATCCGCACGAAACCCCGCCGTAGACTCGGCTTGGGGAGTCACAGAATAGCGGGCAATCAGACGATTCGGTGGAACGGCAAACGCCGGCGAACGAGGAATCCACGGACGGCGGCTCGGCGGGCAGGCCGGAAGGAACGAAACCGACTCCATGCCACTGATACGATCCACCATGCACGGGCGATTGCGGGCGTGCCTGGAACTGGTTCGACCGGCCAACGTGCTCACCGCCCTGCCGGGGGGAGCGGTCGGATACCTCCTCGCAACCGGCGAGGTATGGGATGGGACGGTCATCGTCCGGCTGGCCCTGATCAGCGCCTGCTTCTATGCCGGGGGGATCGCCCTCAATGACGTCCGCGACGCCGCCCGCGACGCCCGCGAGCGCCCCGAACGACCAATCCCCTCCGGACGGATCGCCCGATCGAGCGCGGCGGTGCTTGCCGGTGTCTTGCTAGCGGTCGGGCTTGGGCAGGCGGTCGCGATGTCCGCCCGCGTGGGCATGGCGGGCGGTACGTTGCTTCTACTGATCCTGGCCTACAACACCCGGTGGAAACAAAGCGTCCTCGGGCCGTTTCTGATGGCGGGGTGCCGGGCGGCGAACCTCGGTCTGGGGCTTGCGGCCGGCGGTACCGGGTTCGAACCGTTCTACTTCGTCCCCCTCGGTGCCGTCGGTCTTTATACCGCCGGTCTTACCGTCTTCGCCCGCAACGAAACCGGTCGGCCCGATTCGCGCACCCTGTGGGCCGGTGCCATATCCATGACCGCCGCCCCGCTGCTGCTTCTTCTGCTGCTGCATATGAACCCCGACATTCACAAGGACATGACGATCTGCGTCGCGGCGATGGTGGCTTTCCATGCGGTATTCGGATGGAGAACCGTACGACAACTTCTGCCCGTCATCGAACCTTCCTCGAACCGGGGAAGCGGTCCCTTCACCTCGGGATGGGGGAAAAGCGACGAAACATCGCGCGGGCTGAAGCCCGCGGCTCGGGACACGGAAACGAAAAACGATCTGGTCCGCCGGCACGTCACGTGGAGCGTCTACGGGTTTCCGGCCTTGGATGCGTGTTTGTGCTGGGGAGCGAAGGGGGCATGGGCAGCCCTTCCCGTCGTTGCGCTGATCCCGGTCACGATCTGGATGGGCCGACGGTTCCGCGTCAGTTGATCGGCTGGACGCCCCCCGTCAGCGCACCGGGTCGTTCGGTGCGCAGGATCCGGGCCTGCCGCCCGGTGTCGGCGGTGTACGCCTCGATGACCTGCCTGACGGCCGACCATGCCGATTGGCCGTCGCGAAGCAGCACCGTCACCACCCCCCCGCATCCGCACCCGCTGATGCGGGCGCCGTAGATGCCGCGCCCGGCCCCCTGCGTCCGCAGGAGCTTGACCAGCCGGTCCACTTCCGGACAGCCGAGTCCGCAGCGCTGGCCGCAACTCCAGTGCGAAACGTACATCAGTTCCCCGGCGTTGCGGAGACCTTCTTCGTCCCCGTCCAGGCCACGCCGAAGCATCTCGACGAACTCCAGCGCCCGCCGGTGTTCATAGATGGGATGTTCGGTGCGTGAGCGAACGCGGTAGATCACGTCCGGTTCTACGTGGGCGAATGGATCGTCGGGCGGGTCGAAGCGGTCCAGGAAGTCGCGTCCCTGCAAGCGGGTGGGCAGGCGGTCGCGGAACCGTTCGACATACTCGGTGGGGCTGATCGTGCACAGCGGACCTTCCCAGCGAAATCCGTCTCCCGCTTCATGTTCGATGATACGGCGGACAAGTTCCGCACCCATCTGCGCCGCCGTCCGCGCCCGTCGATAGCGAAGCTCCGCGTCCTCACGGACAAAACCGCAGTCGATGCCGATCAGCATCACGCCGTTGTCCAGGACCGGTCCCGGCTCCCACATCCGGGTCTCGCCGTCCAGCACGGAAACCGCGCGCGGGCGACCGGAAAGCGCCGTCAGGGCATCCGTCAGACAGCCGCGGCGGCGAAGCCAGCGCCGCTCCACGTTCCGACAGATCTCGGCCAGGGAACGAACGTCTGCTTTTTTCCGCTGGATCGCCAGAACGGCTGCCAACACCGCCGAGACGAGCGCCGCCCACTGCCCGCAATCCAGTTCTGCGGGAAAGGTCGATCCTGTGGTCAGGCACAACCCGCTTTCCGGCGGGGGGAACACGCCGTGTCGGACTCCCTCCACCAGCGCGCCGAGACATCCCCGCACCCAGAGCGGTCGCCGATCCGCCTCTTCGTCCGCTGCGTCCGCCTCCTGCGCGACCATCTCCCGCAACTCGGAAAGCGGCACCCGCACGGGTGCGATGCCGTCCCAATGGCAGGAACGGGAGGAACGGATCGTCACCGCGTCGTCGTCCCCCGTCGGCTGAAGGGCCACCGCGACGTGCGTGTCCAGCGGCACGCTCACCGTGGTGGCGCCAGCGAAGTCGGCCGCGCCCCCCAGCACGTCCAGACGACCCGGCGCACAGACGACCACACCGCCGCGCGAACGATCCACCTCATCCGGAAGCGTAGGGGGCGCTGTCGATGAAAACGACGGCGGCACGGCGGGAGCGGTCCGATGCGTTCGGAGGGACCGACCGGACGTGTGCGACTTCACCGTCATCCGCTTCCACCACCGTTCCGCGCGCCGGTCGACCGCTCAACAAACCTGGCGCAGAACCTCCTCCTCGACGTAGATCGGCGTATCCGTGCCGGCCCCGACGGCAATGGCGTCGGAGGGGCGGGAATCGATTTCCACCTGCTCGCCGTTTCGGCGAAGCACCAGCTTCGCATAGAACGTGGAATCGCGAAGCGCGTTGATCACGATCTTGTCCAGCTCGTAGCGCAGACCGCGGATGATGCCCTCGATCAGATCATGCGTCATCGGTCGCGGGACGGCGATCCCCTTCGTGCGCCGGTCGATGGCATACGCTTCGTTCACGCCGATCAGAATCGGGAAAGCACGATCCCCTTCGACTTCGCGCAGCACGATCATCGACATCTTTTCCTCATCGGAATCCACGATCACGATGCGTTGCAGCATGACTCGCACGAGCATGGCGGGTGTTTCCTGTCGGCACCGTCCTCAACCTATCCGCCGCAAGATGCGTGTCAACCCGAAAAGAACTTGAACCCGGACGCCAGCGAACATCGACGCACAAGCGCCGCTTCCGCAACGCCTCCCCGACCGACTGCACTCAGCGCGACCGCGCCTCACGGAAGATCCGGAGCTGGTCCTCCGACATGGAGACCGCCGACTCCGGCAGCGGAAAACCTCCCTCGGCCACATCCTTCGCATACCGCGCGAACGCCTCCAACAGAATACCATGAAGCTCCGCGTAGCGTTTCGTCCCCCGCGGCGGATGCCCGGCCGCATACCCGAGGATGTCGTGCATCACCATCACCTGCCCGTCGCAATCCGATCCCGACGCGATACCGATGACGGGCAGCTCCGTGGAGGCGGTGATCTCGGCGGCGACTTCGCGCGGGACGGCCTCAAGAAGTAGGGCCACCGCGCCGGCCGACTCCATCATCTTGGCGTCCTCGCACAAACGGATCGCCTCCGCCGCCGTCTTGCCCTGCACCTTGTACCCGCCGATCGACCGGACGGACTGGGGCTTGAGTCCCAGATGGGCCATCACCGGAATCGTCGCCGCCGCCATCCGTTCCACCGTCTTGACCAGGCGGCGGTCCACCTCCACCTTCACGCAGTCGCAGCCCGCCTGCGCCATGAACATCCCCGCGTGACGGATGGCCTCCTCCGGAGAGATCTGGTAGCTCAGATACGGCATGTCCCCGACGAGGTAGACCGACGGCGCTCCCCGCCGAACCGCCTCCGTGATGGTGACCATGTGCTCGACGGTCGCCGGCAGCGTGGTGGAATGCCCCAGGCAGACCTCCGCGTAGGTGTCGCCGACCAGGATGGAATCGACCTCGGCTTCTTCCATGATGCGGGCCGTCGTGTAGTCGTAGCAGGTCAGCATGGAAATCTTCTGACCTTCTCGCTTGCGGGCCCGCAGGGTGGAGATTGTGATTTTCTTCCGTCCGGCCATGGTTTCACAGCATCTTAAAGTCCCGCCGATACGGCGACAAGGAACCATTTCCGGGGCGTCCGCCGTCGCTTCAATTCCGGCCGGACAGGCGGAAATCCGCGCGCCCGATGCCGCAAAACAGTGTTTTCGGGCCCGGCGGCAACGTTCTGGCCGCTTTCCCGGCGATCCGCCCCCTTCGCGGCGCTTCCACGTTAAAGGCAGGCGGGAGGGTCGTCCGATCAGTTTGGCATTTGACGGGAAGCCCGCCGGAGAGGTTTCGGGAAACGGAAACCATGAACGCCACCCTGATCCGACGCAAGACGCAACGAGGCGACGCGTATCGAGACGAAGCCGGCGAGACGCTGCCCGGGTTTCTGCGTGCCGGCAGCCTGGGCGGAACGAGCGGTGTTGCGATGCCCGTTCTGTTGCGCGGCCGGGGAGCACACGTCATCGACGCCGACGGCAACGAATACATCGACTACGTGCTCGCGCGCGGCGCGCTGCCGCTGGGACACGCCGACGATCGCGTCACGGCCGCCGTCACCAAAGCTTCCACCAAAGGCATTCATCCTGAAAGTGCCGTCGATCTGGCACTACGGCTGGCGGAACTGCTGGCCGTTCGACTACCCGGCATGCGACAGGTGCGATGGACGGCCACGCCGACGGAAGCCCGCCTCGTGGCCGAAGCGACGGCGCGCGGGCATACGAAACGCGAGCTGATCCTTGATCTCGATGCGCTTCGTGAAAACGGTTCGACCGCGCCGAACACCGTCGTGATCGAGAGCAATCGCTTTGAGGATCTCCGGGACTACCTGCGGAACCATGCGGGACGGGTGGCCGGTATCGTGATCGAACCGTTCCGTCTCCGGCACGGCATGATCCCCTGGCCGGCAGGATATCTTTCCTCCCTGCGATCGCTTTGCCGTGAACACGGTATTCTGCTGATCTTCGACGAATCGCTGACCGGGCTGCACGTCCCTCCGTCGCAACGGGCGCAGCGGATCGGGATCGAACCCGACCTGGTCATTCTGGGACCGTCCCTCGGCGGGGGGCTTCCGCTGGCCGCCTGCGTGGCGACGGGCACGCACCGGCTGGACGTCTCCTCATCCGTGCCCGCGCTTCTGGGCGTTCCGCTGGCGGCCGGCGTGGCCGTTTTGCAGGCCGTCAACGATCCGGAATTCGACGACACGCTCGGAACCCTGGCCGATCGACTCGACGCCGGTTTTTGCGATGTCGCCGACCGGCTCGGCATGGCACCGTTCCATAACCGGACGGGCCCGATCTTCCGGGTCCAACCGGAGGGAGTGCGGGATCGTGCCGTGT
>CAZNQN010000056.1:0-9697 GCA_964574925.1 uncultured Phycisphaeraceae bacterium
ATCAATCCCACTTCCTCTGGCGAAAGTTCTGGAATTCTCCGCCCGAACTCCCGCGCCTCGTCGGCGTCAATAACAAAACCATGTTCACAATATTTTTCGACCAAATGCCGCGCAATCGTTTGCGCTTCGTCTTTAGAGTATCTCGGCGTAAGAAGGCGAACTGCGTAGTCTTCTGCTACTTTAAGAACGCGGGCCATCTGAGTATAGTGCACAGCATCTATTTTCTCAAATAACGGTCGAACCATATCGCCGACAAAACGCGAAACCACCGGCATTAAGGTGTCAACCTTCTTTCGCGTCCTTGAGAGAAGAAAAAACATGGATCGGTCAAATGCTTCTAATGCAAAGCTATGTAATCTCTCAAGAGATTGAAATTCATCCAACGCTGATATGACATCCTCACGTTCAGGATCAAAGACTTGGGCATCAAGCGGGCCTAACTCTCCGTCGGTCCCGAGGAGGATTTCGTCTCCCCCCAACGCCAAAAGCGTAGCGGCACTTTTCGCTCTGCGAGGGACAATAACCGTAACGCTCGAGCAATGTTTTCGAAAAACCATTGCGATTTGATACGCCGATCTAGCTTCGCCGCCAAACGAGTCGATCAATAGTCCAACTTTCTCACCTCTTTTAATAGCGCCCCGCGCGGTCTGGCATGCCTCGGCAAGGCGGCTGTCGATTTGGCGAAACCGTTCATCATCTCCTTGAATTAGCATCCACATTCGCAAGCCTAGGCGTTCCTCAAGACGTTGGATGGCCTGGACAAAAGCGTCTGGGAGCACTTTATGTGAACCAGTATATATCGATGCTTTAAATAAGTCCTTTACTGATCGTTTATTCTCTCCCTCACCCTTCTTCGGCACAACGGCGGCCTCCGGTGAGGGCGTCGAACACGGTGGGGTGGCGGTTTCTTGAGCAGCCCGGGGACGGTTAGCCATTCGTAGATTCCCTGTTGGCGCCGCAACCTGTTTGACAATCCTGTATTGTCGGGGCGGCAATTCGTTAAGTCAACACCTTGAGTTTGCAAGAAGACGACCATCTAAAAGAATTTAAAATGAAACACTAATAATCCTTACAATTGTAAAGTAAAACTTTATAATGGCAGTGAAGCCTTTGCTTAGCCGAGCGCCGCCCGTCGCTGTTCGCGGCGGAAGGTGAACTGCTTGGCCACCAGGAAGATCACCGGGTAGATCAGCAGCTCCATGGCGAAGCTGGTCAGCAAGCCGCCGAACATGGGGGCGGCCATCCGCTTCATCACCTGCGAACCCGTCTCCGTCCCGATCATGATCGGCACCAGTCCCATCATGGTCGTCATCACGGTCATCGTCTTGGGACGGATCCGCAGCACGGCGCCTTCGTGAATGGCGGTCTTGAGGTCGTCGAGGTTGTTCATGCGTCCCTCGGCCTTGAAGCGGTCGTAGCTGTTGTGCAGATAGAGCAGCATGACCATGCCGGTCTCCGCGTCGAGCCCCGCCAGCGCGATCAGCCCCACCCACACCGCCAGCGACATGTTGTACCCGGCGAGATACATGAACCAGATGGCCCCGATCAGACTGAAGGGAACGGCCAGCAGCACCACGCACGTGTCGAACCAGCTTTTGTGCGAGATGTAGAGCAGCAGCACGATCAACACGAAGACGGCGGGTACGGCGACCGCCAGTCGCCGATTGGCCGCCTCGATGTACTCGTACTGCCCGGACCAGACGATGCTGTACCCGGCGGGGATCGGCACTTTCTCCGCCACCACCTGCTTGGCGCGGTCCACCCATCCGCCCACATCGGTGGTGGTGAGGTCGACGTAGATCCAGGCCGTCTTGCGGGCGTTCTCGCTCTTGATCGACGGCGGCCCCTTATGGACGCGGATATCGGCCAGTTGCGCCAGTGGCACCTGCGCCCCGTAGGGCGTGGCCACCAGCGTCCGCTTCAAGGCGGGCAGATTGTCGCGCAGCTCGCGCTTGTAACGCAGGTTGACGGGATAGCGCTCCAGGCCCTCCACCGTCCAGGTGATGTTCATCCCACCGAGGGCGGAGAGGATGACGCTTTGCACGTCGTCGATGCGCAGTCCGTAGCGGGCCAGCTCGTCCCGGTCGATCTCGAAATCGACGTAGTTGCCGCCCACCGTCTTTTCCGGGTACGCGCTGAGCGTCCCGGGCAGGACGCGGACCTCGGCGGCGATGCGCTCGGCCAGGTCGCCCAGGACGGCCAGGTCGTCGCCCATCAGCTTGATGCCCACCGGCGTCTTGATCCCCGTCGAGAGCATGTCGATGCGCGTCTTGATGGGCATGGTCCAGGCGTTGGTCAGTCCGGGGAAGTTGACCACCTCGTTGAGCCCCGGAATGTGTTCGCCTCCGTCCTCGTACCCGTAGGTCAGCTCGTCGATGGTGATCGGGCGCTGTTCGGGCCAGAAGTACGTCAGTCCGCTGTAGTGTTTCAGCCAGTTCGGAAGGAAGGAGAACCAGCGGTCGAAGTGGCGTTTGCGCCACTTGCTGCGGTCCTGTTCGAGCATGATGGTGGTTTCGATCATGCTCAAAGGAGCGGGATCGGTGGCCGTCTCCGCCCGGCCGATCTTGCCGAAGACGTGGTGCACCTCGGGGAAACTGGCGATCAGCGCGTCGGTCTGCTGAAGCAGTTCACGCGCCTTGGTCACGCTGACGCCCGGATCGGTCGTGGGCATGTAGAGCAGATCGCCCTCATCGAGGGGAGGCATGAACTCGCTGCCGATCTGATAGCTCATCTTGAGGAAGGGGACTTTCTCTCCGATGACCTGTCGCCCGAAGATGTATTCCTGCAACGGCAGGATCGCACTGCCGACCAGCAGCGCAGCGACCACCAGCGTGAAGTACTTCCCCTTCATCGCCGTCCAGAAGAACGGCTCGTAGAGTCGCTGGAGGATCCGGCTGATGGGGTTGGTCTGTTCATCCGGGATGCGCCCGCGGATGAAGTAGATCATCAGGATCGGCACCACCGTCACCGCCAACAGCGCCGCCGCCCCCATGGCGAACGTCTTGGTGTACGCCAGCGGCTTGAAAAGCCGCCCGCTCTGCTCGCCCAGCACGAAGATGGGAATGAAGCTCACCGTGATGATCAGCAGGGAGAAGAACAGCGTCGGACCGACTTCCTTGGCCGCGTCGATGATGATCTCCGCGTGCGGTTTCTTCCCCTTGTCGCGCTCATAGTGCTTGTGGGCGTTCTCCACCATCACGATGGAGCTGTCCACCATGGCGCCGATGGCGATGGCGATGCCGCCCAAGCTCATGATGTTGGCGTTGATGCCCATCAGTTGCATGACGATGAGGCTGGCGAGAACGGCCGTGGGAATCACGAAGATCGCCACCAGACTGCTGCGCAGATGGAGCAGGAACACCGCGCAGACGATCGCCACCACGATCATCTCCTCGATGAGCTTCTTCTTGAGCGTTTCCACCGCCCGCTCGATCAGTGCCGAGCGGTCGTATTCCGTCACGATGTCCACGCCGGGCGGCAGCCCCTGCTTGAGCTCGTCGAGCTTCTCCTTGACGTTGCGGATGACCTGGAGGGCGTTCTCCCCGAAGCGCATCACCACGACGGCGCCGACCACCTCGCCTTCCCCGCCCGCTTCCGCGAGGCCGCGGCGAAGCTCCGGACCGAGGAACACGTCGGCCACGTCCCGCAGGTACACCGGCGTGCCGTCGGGCGTCGCGCGGATCACGATTCTTTTGAGGTCCTCGATCCCCTGTTTGGCGCGGACCCGACCCAACAGCAGCCCTTTCCGCTGCGCTTCAAGGATCTGCTGCGGGCGCAGTTCCGCCAGATACCCCCGCCCGCGGACCATGTACTCCGTCTCGGCCATCTCCAGCACCCGCCCGCCCACGTCGTTGTTGGATGCCTCGATGGCCTTGCGGATCTCGCTCAAGGAAATGTCATACGCCAGCAGCCGGTCGGGATCGACGACGACCTGATACTGGCGGACGAAACCGCCCACCGCCGCCACCTCCGCGACGCCCTCGACGGCGGTCAGCTCGAACCGCAGGTACCAGTCCTGGAGACTGCGCAGCTCCGACAGGTCGTATTCCCCCAGGATCAGCTTCGTCTTCCCGTCCCACGGACAGATCCCGCCGTGGGGGAAGATGCGCACCCGTTCCAGATCGTCGCGGATGTCCTCCGGCGCGTCCTCCCGGCTGGCGTACCAGGTGTCCGGGTCGTCGGGGAGGTGGAACATGCCGTTGGGATGCTTCGGACAGTAGTACCCGTTGCGCAGGGAGTATTCGTAGATCCATCCCACCCCGGTGGCGTCCGGTCCGAGCTGAGGCGTGACGCCTTTCGGAAGGCGCCCCGCCACATAGTTGAGATACTCCAGCACCCGTGAGCGCGCCCAGTACAGATCGGTGCCGTCCTCGAAAATGATGTAGACGAAGGAAAACCCGAAGAACGAATACCCCCGCACGACCTTCGCATAGGGGACGGCCAGCATGGCCGTCGTCAGCGGATACGTCACCTGATCCTCGACCACCTGGGGCGCCTGCCCCGGATACTCCGTGAAGATGATGACCTGTACGTCGGACAGGTCCGGGATGGCGTCCAGGCGGATGTTGTAAATCGTCCACACACCGCCGAAGACGACGAATAGCGTCAGCAACAGCACGAGCATCCGGTTCCGACAGCAGGCTTCGATGAGTTTCGCGATCATGGGGCCCGGTTTCGGGAAAGAAGGTTCAGGTCTATTCCACGGAACGAAGCTCGCCGCACTTGAGCATCTTGAATCCGTAGTACGGGTTGGCCTTATCAGCCGTCGTCTGGATCCAGTCCCCCTTCGTCATGGGGCAATGGAAGATGTAGAGTTTCGGCCACCGCTTGCGGTTCGGGCGGAGATGTTCCACCAGCGTCCGCACGGCGCTGCTGACGTCCACGAACGTGACGCGGTCGCGCTCGAGGCTTTCCCCCTGGATCTTCAGGACGGCCTCATGCAGTTGCGCCGCCGCTTTGAGCACTTCGGCGGGAACGTCGGCGCCGTCCGTCTTGGCGTGCTTGAGGAGTTCCTCCGACGCCGCCGCCAGACCGAGGGCGTGCTTGGCCACGTCCGCCGTCCGGTCGCTCGCCAGCCGCCGCTGAAGCTCCAGGTAATGTTCCATGATGTAATCCACCTGGGCGGCGATCCGCTGCGGCGCGTCGGGAATCTTCGGCAGCGACGATGCCCGCACCAGTTGCATTCCACAGATGCTGCACACGCCCGGCTTCTCGGAACGTTCCTCCGGATGCATGGGACAGACGAAACCGTCCCGCTTGGCCGGGGGCTTCGGTTCCTCCCGTTTCAGCGCCCGCGCCCAGGCGACCTCCTCGATCGGCTTGAGCGTCATGCCGCATTTGGGACACTTCCCCGGTGCGTCGCTGAAGACCTGACACGATTGCATCGGGCAGGTATAGGTCGCCCCCGCGGGAATCGTGACCTGCGCTTGTTTCGCCTCTTTTTTCGCTTGCCGTTCCAGCGGCCGGCCGCAGATCGTGCACGCCCCCGGCTTGTCGCTGTGCACCAGCGGATGCACCGGACAGTGATAGGGCGATTCTTCCGCAATGCCCGGCGCCGGCGGCACGTTGGCCTCCGCCAATGCCTCGTCGAGCCAGACGCCGCGAAACGCCGCCAGCCCCCGACCGCAACGCGGACAGTTGCCCGGTTTCGTCCGGATCACGTCCGCATGGTCCGGGTCCGGGCAGGTGTACATCACCTTGAACGGGTGCAACGGCTTCCCGCAGCGCGGACACTCGCCGCCTGTCTTGGAGAAGACGTGCGGATGGTCGGGACAGGTATACGCCACCTCGCCCCCTTCCGCCTGGCGGCGGGCCTTGACCCAGTCCAGTTCGTCGAGCGGCTTGAGTTTCATCCCGCACCGCGGACAGCGTCCCGCTTCACTCGAGAAATACGGGCCTCGTTTCGCCGGGTCCGCCTCGTCGGGGTGCGTCTCCATCGGACACGCGTACCGCGCGTCCGCCGGAATCGAGGAGGAGGGCGCCTCCGCGGCGGCGCCCGCAGCGGACGCCCCGCTTGCCGTCGTCTCCGCGGAGGAAAGCGGGGTCTTGCGTTTGGTGGTGCCGGCCTGCTGGGCGGCCATCATCTTGGCCACCGCCTCTTTCAGCTTGCTTTCCGCATCCAGCAGGAACTGCCCGCTGGTGACGACGACCTCCCCTTCATCCAGACCGTAGAGGACTTCCACCATCCCGTCCTCCGCCTCGACGCCCGTCTGGATGTCACGGGGAGCGAACTTGCCCTTCCCCAGCGAGACGAAGGCGACCTTCCGCGTGCCGGAATCGATGTACGCCTCCCGCGGGATCATCAGCGCCTCGCGCGGCAGCTTCGCCAGCAGCCGCACGTTCGCGTACATGCCCGGTTTCAGTTCCAGCGTCGGGTTCTCGAACTCCAGGCGGACCTGGATCACGCGCGTCTTTTTCTCCAGGTAGGGATAGATGTAGACCACCTTGCCGACGAACTCCTGTCCCGGAATGTAGGGCAGCGTCATGGTGGCTGACTGCCCCACCCGCACCCAGGGAAGCTGGTACTCGTACACGTCTACGTAGACCCACACCCGCGACAGGTCCGCAATGGTGTAAAGGCGCATCCCCGGTTTCACGTACATCCCCTCCAGCGCCATCTTCTCCGTCACGATCCCCGAGGCGGGGGAATGTATGGTGAAGGTCTTGAACACCTTGCCCGCCTTGCGGATGCGCTCGATCTGCTCGTCCGTCAGGTCGTAGTAGCGCAGCTTGGTGACGGCCGCCTCGACCATCTTGATCGCTTCTTCTCGCGCGGGCGCGAAGGGGCTTTTTTCCAGCTTGGGAAGGTTCTGGAGCGAATAGAGGTACTCGTTCTGGGCGCTGTACAGTTCGCGCGAATAGACGTCGAAGAGCGGCTGCCCTTTCTCGACCGGCTGGCCCGTCTCGTCCACGAAGAGCTTCTCGATCCAGCCGTCGAACTTGGTGTCGACGAAGGTGACGAGCTGTTCGTCGTAGTCCACCCGCCCGATCGTGCGGATGGTCTTGACCAGCGGCCCCCGTCGCACCACCGTCGTGCGGATGCCCATGTTCTGGATGGTGACCGGGTCGATGCGGATGGTGTGCGAGGACGCCGACTCCGCCTCGTCCGCGTAGACGGGGATCAGATCCATGCCCATCGGGCTTTTCCCGGGACGGTCCGAGATGTAGTTGGGATCCATCGGCGCCCGCCAGTACAGAATCCGCCGCTCCTTCGACCCGCCCGCCTCCGCGCCGCCTTCCTCCCGCTTCTTCAGCGGCGTCAGCTTCATGTGGCAGATGGGACACTCGCCCGGTCCCTTCTGGAGCACGTTGGGATGCATCCCGCAGGTGTACCACTGTTCTTCCTCACCGGTTTTCGTTTCGCCTCCGGCAGGCGTCGCGGAGGCGACGCTTGCAGCCGGTCCCCATCGACCGGACAGCCAGTATCCGCCCGCCGCGCCCGCGCCCAGCGCCGCGATCACCAGCACAACCGTAACCGCCGCCCGTCCCGCGCGCCGTGCGGACGACCCGCGCGCCGCGCCGCGGGAAGGAGAAACGGAGGTTCGCAGCGTATGAGGATCATGCTCCACCATCATGGGGCTCCCGTATCAGACAGGCTCAAACCCACCGCCTGTTCCAGGTCCGCCAGGCTCCGCTCGAGTTCGCCGAGCAGGCGGTAATATTGAATGGAAAAGACCAGCCATTTGCGCCAGTTGTCGATCACGTCGAGAAAATCGCTCGTCCCGGCCGAGTACGACGCCTGCGACACGCGATACGTCTGCTCCGCCTGCGGGATGATGGTGTCCCGAAACAGTCGCGCCAGAGACTCCTGCGACCGCACCCGTTCCAGCGCGTCTTCGATCTGGAAGTGGATGCGGTTGCGCGCCGAGCGGTACCGATATCGAGAAGCCTCCAGCTTCCGCCGTGCCTCCTCGATCCCGCCCTGGATCTTGTCGAACCAGATGGGCAGGCTCAGCCCCACGTTGATCGCCCAGTTGTCCGTCGCCGCCTTGCTCAGACGGGAAAACGGCGGACGGCGACCGGTCTGCAGATTGATCGGCGGTTTGAACGGTTTGCGCGGGTCCATCAGGATCCATTCGAACCCGATCGAGAAGTCCGGCCAGGATGCCAGCTTCGCCAGCTTCAACCCGTGTCGATCGCGCTCGATCTGTTCCCGCACCCGCTTCAGTTCGGGATTCGCTTTCTCCGCCCGTGCGAACAGATCGTCCAGTGTCAGATCCACGCGGCGGATGTCGAAGTCCTCCGGCGACGGGATCGGCTCATCCGGCGAGCGGTCGAGCAGTTCGTTGAGGCGGGCGGCCGCCGTGATCCGTCTCTGTCGCAGGTCGATCAGTTCCGCCTCCAGGTTGGACAGCTCCACCTGGGCCCGCAGCACGTCGTCCTGCGTCCGTCGTCCCGCCGCCACCTGCGTCCGCGCCACGTCGATCAGACCCTGAAGAAGGCTCTGGTTCGCTTCCGTGATCTCGATGCTTCGGTCCAGCACGTAGAGCCGGAAATAGGTCCGCTTCACGTCCGCCAGCACCCGCAGGCGCGTTTGCTGAAGCGCTTCGATCGCCATCCGCGTTTCCTGAAGGGCGATGCGACCCGCTTCGTCCAGCTTCGCCGGAACGGGCAGTTTCTGACTGATCCCCAGGACGAACGGGTTGTCCCCCTCGGCCGTGCGCACCGGTTCCGGAAGCGTCTTGGTTTGCAGGAACGGATCGGGCAGCGCCGTGACCTGTCGCACGCGCTCGGCCCGCGCACGCACCGTTTCCCTCGCCGCCTTGATGTCGGGATTCTCTTTCAGCGCCAACACGAGGTAGTCACGCAGCGACCGCGCCGGTTGCAAGGCAGGCGAGGGCGCTTCTGCTTCCTCGCCTTCTTCGTGCTGCACGGGCACCTGCGCGTAAGGCGCCGCTTCCGCCTCGACGTTGCCGAAGCGTTGTTCGAAGGCCGTGTGCACCTCCTCCCGAACCTGATGCGAGAGGGAACACCCGCTTGCAAGGAGGAACGCAAGCACGACCGCCCGCCCCCGCCGCAGGATGGAACGTCCCCGATCCGATTCTTTGCTCTTCATCGCTTCCCGTCGCCAAACGGAATCACGTCATAGGGTCCACACCGGACCGTCCACAGGTCCATGCCGATACTCCCGTTATCGGGGCTGCCCGGACTGCCGCTGTAGGCTTCGCCTTTCCGCCCTGCCGAGGTTCGAATTCGCGGGATTGGATGCACGAACACCGCCGAACCTTCCCGCTTTTTCGCCCTTCAGCGCCCGCAAATACCCATGTTGCGCCGTTGACAACTTCCGCCCGGGAAGGACCGGCTTGTGGAGCACCGCTTGCTCCATGCTTCCAGCATCCCCTCGCTGCGCCTATGATGGCGGGAAGGAAAGGCGATTTCCCGATCCATTGCTCTGGGAAAAGCGATTGCCCACGGAACCGGACCACACCGTCGATCCCGAGGAACGAGACCTGATCGCCCGCTGCCGACAGGGCGACCGGAACGCCCGGCGCACGCTGTTCGAGCGCACGTCCGACCGCATTTACCGCCTCCTGCTGCGGATGACCGGCAACGCCGACGACGCCTTCGATCTCGCCCAGGAAACATACCTGCGGGCGTTTACGGAAATCGGGAAGTTCGACGGGCGTTCGAACGTCGCCACCTGGCTGTACCGCATCGCCGTCAATGAGGCCCTGCAATGCCTGCGTAGGCGACGAAC
>CAZNQN010000057.1:0-9671 GCA_964574925.1 uncultured Phycisphaeraceae bacterium
CCATGCGGCCAGCGCCAATCCGGCGCCCATCCAAAGCAGACGCCGCTTGCCGCAGACCTCGATCAGCACGATCAGCAACCCGATCAGCGCCAGTGACTGGTTGACGAAGTACGGGTGCGCACCACGTACCATCTTGTCCACCACCGGCAGGACGCTCGTGCCGCAGACCAGCCCCACGGACAGGATCGCTGCCCAAGGCGCCGACCCCGTCCGCCGCAGGAATAACGCGTACGCAAGGAGGGGGATCGGCAGGGCGAGGCCGAGCACGATCAGCCAGTGCGGCACGCCGTCGAAGAAGGGCACGACTGCGGCCGAGAGAATCGAAAACATCGGCGGGAAGTGGCTGTACACTTTCCCCCGGTACAGCGCCGAATCCCACTTCCGTTCCGGCAGGTCGAGTCGTTCGTTCCACCACGCCTGCGCCTCGGCGATCTGGATGTTCTCGGTGAGGGTGAAAACCTTGTCCGGGCGCCACAGTCGAGCCGGCAGGCAAAGCGCAAAGACCAGCACGACCGCCGCGCCGCCGGCGAGTACTTGCCGCCGATCGAGGCGCGTCGTTTCGCCCTGCCCGTCCTGCCCCGTCACGATCCATCGATCCGCTCTGCGACCTCCCGTTTTCCGGTTCCACTTACCCGGATCGTCGTTGCTCGAACCCCCCTTATCCGGAAGCCTCCGCCTGCGGTTGCTTCGACCCCGAACCCACGGCCGCTTCCGCCTCTCCGCTCGTCGCCTGTCCGGTCGCCCCTTCCGTCTCCGGTGGTGCGTCGAACAGATCGCTGCGCGGCACGTCGAGTCGGTCGTTGTCTTCGTCTTCCAGGATGCGCGCCACGTCCTCCGGTCGGACCCGCTTGTGCAGCTTCTCGTTGATCAACAGACACGGTGCGTGGTCGCACCCGGCCAAGCATTCCTCCGTCCGCAGGCTGTAGCGGCCGTCCGCCGTCGTCTGGTGCTCGTCGATGCCCAGATGGCTTTTGATCGCGTCGAGCACGGCCGCCCCGCCCATGATCTCGCACGAGATGCTTCGGCACACCGTGATCACCTTCCGCCCCTTCGGATGCGTCCAGAAGTGGGTGTAGAAGGTGATCGTGTCGATCACCTGGGAGGGGGGGATCTCCAGCAGCTCCGCGATCTCCACCATCGCCGCCCAGGAGACGTGGCCCAGGGCGTCCTGCACGACGTGCAGCGCCGGCAGCAGCGCCGCCCGCTTCGTCTCGTAGCGCGGGAAGAAGGAGCGGATCTTCTCCCGCACCGCCTCGCTCAGCACGGGGCCTGCGTCCCGGTCTACCACCGGCGTGATTCGATCGATCGCTTTCCAGGCCATCGTCTTCCGCTAGGCTCCTCGTCCTCCGTCCGTCCTTTGCCTGCGATCCACGGACACGCCCTCCACCTCTAGCGGTCCAGCTCGGCCGCGATGATGTTCAAACTGCCCAGCACCGCCATCACGTCGCTGATCTGGTGCCCCACGATGAGCTTCTCGAAACACTGATAGTTGATGAAACTCGGCGGCCGACACCGCGCCCGGTACGGACAGTTGCCGCCGTCACTGACCAGATGGAATCCCAGCTCGCCGTTGGCCGTTTCGTTCGCGCCGTACACCTCGCCCACCGGCGGCGTAAAACCCCGGTTGGTCATGATCTGCTCGAAATGGTGGATCAACCCCTCGATGCTGAAGTAGACCTCCTGCTTGGGCGGAAGGTGTTTCTTCTCATCGGGCAAGATGTCCACCGGTCCGGGGGGGATGTTGTCCACCAGTTGAAGGATGATCTTGGCCGACTCGCGCATCTCCGCCAGCCGGACCGCGTACCGCGCGTAGCAATCCCCGCCGTCGCTGATGGGGACCTTGAACTCCACGGGCGAGCTGCCTTTCCCGTCCCAGTTGTCGGCGTAGCAGAGGTACGGCTCGTCCTTGCGCAGGTCGCGGCGCACGCCGCTCGCCCGCGCCAGCGGTCCCGTCCACGACCAGCGGATGGCGTCCTCCTTGCTCAAGTACCCGATTCCTTTCGTCCGTTCGATGAAGATCCGGTTGCGCGTCAGCAGGCTTTCCAGATCATTCAGCGCGCGGGGAAGGTGTTCCTTCACGAAGCGTTTGACCTTGCCCGGCCATTCCGGCGTGATGTCCTGCATCAACCCACCGACCCGCGTGTAGCTGGTGGTGAACCGCGCGCCGCAGATCTCCTCGAACAAATCGTAGATGTGCTCCCGTGCGTTGAAGGGGTACATAAAGGCGGTGAACGCGCCCAGGTCCAGCCCCGCCGCCGCCACGCACAACAGGTGATCCTGGATCCGCGCCAGTTCCGCGATGATCGTGCGGATCACCTTGCACCGCGGCGTCAGCTCGATCCCGAACAGTTTCTCGCACGCATGGTGCCAGCAGATGTTGTTGGCCATCGGCGAGATGTAGTTCATCCGGTCGGTGACCACGACGTACTGGTTGTAATTGAGGTGCTCGCCGAGCTTCTCGAACCCGCTGTGCAGGTACCCGATGTGGACGGTGCACCCGATGATCCGCTCGCCGTCCAGCTCCAGCACGTGCCGCAACGTCGTATGGGTGGCCGGATGCTGCGGACCCAGGTTCAACACCCACACGTCCGAACCCGGCTCCTCCGGCGCATACGTGGAGCGGCCCACCGAGGGCGCCACGTCCGGCATCGTCGTCGTGTCACTCATGCGTCACCGCACCGAAAACCGTATCACCATTGCGCTGCCGCGCCGTCGCTTTGTTGCTACGCGTCGTCCCGATGGACGACCTCGAAGTTCTCCCGCTCGCCCCGGCCGCGCAGCGGATAATCCTTCCGCAGCGGATGCGCCTCGAACCCTTCCCACGTCAGGATCCGCCGCAGGTCCGGATGCCCGGTGAAGCGGACGCCGAACATGTCGTAGACCTCCCGCTCCATCCAGTCCGCGCCCCACCAGATGTCCGTCACCGACGGCACCTCCGGGTTCGGGTCGTTGACGAAACACTTCACCCACAACCGGTGCCCCTTCGACACCGACAGCAGGGCATAGGTCACGCCGTAGCGATCGGTCGCCCCGGGGAAGTTGAGGTAATCCACGCACGTCAGGTCGCAGAGCTGCTCGAAGCGGCAATGCTCGTCCTCGTAGAGGAACCGCATCACCTCCGGCAGTCTCTCCGGCGGCACCCGGACGCAAAGCTGCTCGTGTTCCGGGCGGCATCCCGGAAGAAGCGGTCCCGGCTGGAAGTCGATATCCGGGAACCGGTCCCGCAATACGTCGATGACCGCGTGCGCCGCCGTGGACGCCATCAGGACACCGCCTCCGTTTCGAGCTGTACCTGCACCGGCGGCTGTACGACCATCCCCAGTCCGCGTCCGCGTTCCGCGCTGCTGCGCACGCCCTCGTTTTCGACGATCCGCTGGATGGCCATCACCCCTTCCAGCAGCGTCTCCGGACGCGGGGGGCACCCCGGCACATAGACGTCCACCGGCATGAACTGGTCGATCCCCTGCACGACGGCGTAGGTGTCGAAGACCCCGCCCGTGCTGGCGCAGGCGCCCATGCTGATGACCCATTTCGGCTCGGCCATCTGCTTGTAGATCCGCTGGAGCACGGGCATCGTCTTGATGGGGACGCGCCCGGCGCAGATCATCAGGTCGCACTGCCGCGGCGTGAACCGCATCGCCTCCGCCCCGAAGCGGGCGATGTCATAGCGGCTCGCCCCCGTCGCCATCAGCTCGATCCCGCAGCAGGCGGTGGCGAACGGCATGGGCCACAGCGAGTTCTTCCGGCACCAGTTCACGCCGTACTTGCGGATCATGTCCACCACGTGGCTGAGCTTCGTGGTGAGCACATCCTCCTTCGAGGCGGCGAACGGATACGATCCGGCGTCTACTCCCATTGCAATGCTCCCTTGCGCCATTCGTAGACCAGACCGAAGACCAGCAGTCCGAAGAAGACGGCCATCCCGATCAGCAGGAACCCCTTGCCCGCCACGTCGCCCGTCTGGAGCACGATCCGCCGCCCGTCGACACAGGCGGCGTAGAATGCCCGCACCCACGGCCAGAGGAACACGATCTCCACGTCGAAGAGCAGAAACAGCATCGCCACCAGGTAGAAACGGACGTTGAACCGCCGGCGGGAGTCGACGATGATGGGCATGCCCGATTCATAGGGACTGTCCTTGACCGGCCCGTGCCGCCGCGGGCCCAGCAGGTGGGCCGCGATCAGCATCCCGGCACAGATCGTCCCCGCCAGCAGGATCGTCACGCCGACCGCGGCATAGGGTTCCAGCGACGCCGACATCATCTCCTCCCGTTCGAGCTACGGATTCTGCATCGGCCCGCGGCCCGTCGATTCATCGACCCAATCGCCTCTCTCGCGTCCCCGCTTCTCCGGGCGGGGGTACAATCGCCCGCGGATGCAGATTCCGTACCACGCGCAGTCCGTACCCGGAAAACGGCCGGTCCTCCCATCAGGGAAAAACGTCACCGGCGCACTCTACTTTCCGCCGGTGCGGCTGTACACGATCGACGGCGGAAATTCAAGAAATCTTTCACAAACTCATCGTAACGTTTTTACTGCCAAGGAGTTAGCACGGTTCCGTGTCGCGATTCGGGGCGCTGCGACCGAACCCGTCACCCTCCGGAACAGGCGACGGGCGGCATTCTCCTCGTCAATCGGGGCCGAGACGTACACTCTCGCCCCGCGCCCTACCGGCCAGCGGTACAAATCCCCTCCCCTGATCTCGCTCCCACCATACCGAGGCGGGTACAACTCCTCCCTATCGGTCAGCGGTACAATTGCACCCGCCCACCCGCCGAGGCGTTCGGCGGCCCTCCGAGCGTCAGTCGCCGTAGCGGGCGATGATCTCCTCCCGCCCCTTGCCCAGAATCTCGTATTTTCGCCCCACCTTGGTGAACGCCTCGATCGCCCGGTCGATGTGGGACGTCTCATGGGCCGCCGATAGCTGCACCCGGATCCGCGCCTCCCCCTTCGGCACCACGGGGTAGGAAAACCCGATGACGTAGATTCCTTCCTGGTAGAGGTCCCGCGCCATGTCGGCCGCCAGACGGGCGTTGTAGAGCATGATCGGAACGATCGGATGGTCGCCGGGCTTGATGTCGAAGCCGGCCTGGGTCATGCCCTCGCGGAAGCGGCGGGTGTTGGCTTCCAGCTTGTCCCGCAGGTCGGTGGTCTCGGAGAGCAGGTCGATCACGGCGATGGACGCCTGGATCACCACCGGCGAGACGGTGTTGCTGAACAGGTAGGGGCGGGAACGCTGGCGGAGCATCTCGACGATCTCCTTCCGTCCGGAGGTGAAGCCGCCGGACGCGCCGCCCAGGGCCTTGCCCAGGGTCGAGGTGATGACATCGACCCGTCCCATGGCGCCGCAGTGTTCGGCCGATCCGCGCCCCGTCCGCCCCAGGAAACCCGTGCAGTGGGAATCGTCCACCATCACCAGGGCGTCGTAGCGCTCGGCGAGATCGCAGATCCGGTCCACCTGGGCGATGGTGCCGTCCATGGAGAACGCCCCGTCGGTGGCGATCATGCGGAAGCGGGCATCCTTCGCCTCCTCGAGCTTCGCCTCAAGATCGGCCATGTCGTTGTGCTTGTAGATCAGCCTTTTCGCCTTGCACAGCCGGATCCCGTCGATGATGGAGGCGTGGTTGAGCTGGTCGGTGAGGATGGCGTCCTCCGGGCCGAGCAACGGTTCGAACAGCCCCCCGTTGGCGTCGAAGCAGGAGACGTAGAGGATCGTGTCCTCCGTGCCGAGGAAGGCGCTGATCTTCTGCTCCAGTTCCTTGTGGATGTCCTGCGTGCCGCAGATGAAGCGGACGCTGCTCATGCCGTAGCCGCGGGTGTCCAGGGCACGGCGGGCGGCCTCGATCACCTTCGGATGCGAGGAGAGCCCCAGGTAGTTGTTCGCGCAGAAGTTGATCACCTCCCGCGGCGGACTGCCCTCCGGGAAAACGACGCGGATGTCGGCCGCCTGCGGCGAGGTGATGAGTCGCTCCTCCTTGTACAGACCGGCCTGGCGGATCGCGTCCAGTTCCTTCCGCAGCGTTTCTTTCATCGCACCGAACATCGGACGTGCCTCCTTCCTGTTTCGTCGGGGCGTCCCTAGCGATGGACGGGGGCGCCGGTGATGTTGGGGTCCGGCTGGCGGGCCTGCTTGCGTTCGGTAATCTGCGGCGGGCGTCCTTCGTTGGGGAGCAGGACGATCTTGCAGGCGTCGCCGCGGGCGAGCATCTCCATCGCCTCGTCCAGCTCGTCGAAGCCGATGGTCCGCGACACCAGCGGCCGCAGGTCCACCACACCGCTTTCCAACAGCCAGCGCGTCTTGTACCAGGTGTCGAAGATCCGCCGGCCGTTCAGTGCCCGCACCGTCAAGTTCTTGAAGATCATGTTCTCGGCGACGTCGATTTCCACCGGCCGGGGGGGGATGCCGAACAGCACCACCGTTCCCCCGTTGCGCACCACGCGAAAGGCGGTGGTGATGGCGCTGGGCGCGCCGCTCATCTCCAGCACGACATCCACGCCGTAACCGCCGTTGGCCTCCAGCACGTCGGGGACGATGTCGTCGCGGGCGGAGGCGTCGAACACCGCCGTCGCCCCCATCGTCCGCGCCAGCTCGATCCGGTAGGGGTGGATGTCGGAGGCGAAGACGGCCTTGGCGCCGACGGCTTTGCAGATTCCGATGGTGAACAGCCCGATCGGCCCGCAGCCGAGCACGGCCACCGATTGCCCGGACAGGTCCTGGTTCATGGTGGCGAAGACGGCGTTGCCGAACGGTTCCTGCAAGGTGGCGATCTGCGGGGGGAGTTTGTCGCGGTCGTTCTGCCAGACGACCTTCTCCGGGACGACGACATAATGGGCGAACGCCCCTTCGCGGTCGACGCCGAGGATCTCGGTGTTGGGGCACATGTGCGCCTGCCCCGTGCGGCACTGGTAGCACATGCCGCAGGTGACGTGGGACTCGGCCGAGACGTAATCCCCCACCCGCGCGTGGCGGACCTTCTCTCCCACTTCCACGATGGTGCCGCAGAACTCGTGCCCCAGCGTCAGCGGCGGCTTGATCCGCCGCTGCGACCAGGCGTCCCACTTCCAGATGTGCAGATCGGTGCCGCAGAAGCTCGCCGCCTCCACATAGATCAACACGTCCTCCGGGCCGGGACGCGGTTCGGGAATCTCACAGACCGTCAGACCGGGACCGGATTCCACCTTGCGGATGGCTTTCATCATGTTGCGGATGCCTCCTCCTCCGGCCGGGCACGGTCGGGGCGCCCCGCCGGCGGCGCTGCCGATTGTAGCGTCTTGCCGTGACTCGACCACCGGCAGGCATGTCGGGCGGCGGAAGGGGCATCGCCTGAGAAAAGGTAGAGCCTGTGAATTGCCCGATCGTTGGGCATCGACCGGAAGCGGGCCGGTCGGAGCGCGAGGGTCACACGACGTGCCCGGCGTCGACGAGGGTGCGTTCGCGGCGGGCCAGCTCCAGGTCGGCGTCGACCATCATCCGGCAAAGCTCCGGCATGGTGACCTTGGCCTCCCACCCGAGCAGATCGCGCGCCTTGGAGGCGTCCCCTTGAAGGACGTGGACTTCCGTGGGACGCAGGTATCGCGGATCGAAGCGCACGTACGGCTCCCACTCCATCCCCAGGTAGGAGAACGTCTCGTCGAGCCACTGGCGGACGCTGTGGCATCGTCCGGTGGCGATGACGTAATCGTCCGGATCCTCCTGCTGGAGCATGCGCCACATGGCATCCACGTATTCCCCCGCGTAGCCCCAGTCCCGGCGGGCGTCGAGGTTGCCCAGGTAAAGAACGTCCTGAAGACCCAGCTTGATCCGGGTGGCCGCCCGTGTGATCTTCCGCGTCACGAACGTTTCGCCCCGCCTGGGCGACTCGTGATTGAACAGGATGCCGTTGCAGGCGAACAGGCCGTAGGCCTCGCGGTAGTTGACCGTCTGCCAGAAGGCATGGACCTTCGCGCAGGCGTACGGGCTGCGGGGATAAAAGGGCGTGTACTCGTTCTGCGGCACCTGGTTGACCTTGCCGTACATTTCGCTGCTGGAGGCCTGGTAGAAGCGGACGTCCTTGCCGCCGGCGTCGCGGTAATCGCGGATGGCTTCCAGCAGGTGGACGGTGCCGAGGGCGATCACCTCCGTCGTGTACACCGGCTGATCGAAACTCGTGCGGACGTGCGACTGGGCGGCGAGGTTGTAGACCTCGTCCGGCTCGACCTCGCTGATGATGCGCCGCAGGCTGATGGCGTCCAGCAGGTCGCCGTAGTGCAAGTACAGCCGCACGCCCGTCTCGTGTCGGTCGCGATAGAGGTGGTCGATGCGCTGGGTGGTGAAGTTGCTCGCGCGGCGGATGATCCCGTGCACCCGGTATCCCTTCGAGAGAAGCAGCTCGGTCAGGTAGGAGCCATCCTGGCCGGTGATGCCGGTGATGAGCGCCACCTTTTCCGAGGGTGGGGGATCGGTCGCCCCCGTTTTCTGCGTCGGCGTGGCTCCGTTTCCCGTCGTCATGTCGTTTCCTTCCGCACCGATGGGCTTGAAACGTCCACCGGGCGTTTGCTGAGCCGATCGAATTCGTTCATTCGCGCGGGCTGAAGCCTGCGGCTCGGGTTCATATGTCGATTCGCGCGGGCTGAAATTCGCGGTCCGGGTCCGAGTCGGATGGTTCCGATACGACGCGGGTTTCCTTCCCCGCCGTGCCCATGCGCGTATTTCCGTTCTTGTCCTCCCGTTCTGTGCGTCCTCCTTCGGAAATCGGGAAGGGAAACCAGTGGTGGACGGGGCGGTCCGTCCGCCGTCGCGTCCGCTCGAAGGCGACCGTGCCGTGAACGGGCGACGTGTCGGCGATGACCACCGCGTCGAAGTCGAAATCGTCGGCGACGTCCCACGGGACGATCGGCAACCCCCGATACCACCGGTCCCACCCCGCGAATCGGTCATCGGCGACCGCAACGACGGTCAGCCCCGTCCGCCGCGCCGCCCGGAAGTAGGGGTAGACGTTCTTGCCCCAGCCCGAAAACAGCACGCAGCGGACGCCCGTCGCCGCAAGTTCGCCCATCGCTCGTTCGATCCGCCCCCAGGCGAAGAACCGCTCGAAATCCTGCGGGCGGAGGCGATACGGGCGATACGTCCGCCGCTGGCGGCGGCGTTCCCACCAACCCCGCCACGCGCCGCGGGCGTAGGCATTCAATGCGGACAACCGCTCCCTGACCTGTCTGCGTGCGGACACGCCTGCCTGTGCGTCGCACGCAGACAGGCACGGGCAGGCGGTCGCGGCTCCGTTGATTCGCCATTCGCCGTTTGCAATTCGGCATTCTCTCGTCCGCTCCCTTACGGTCGCGGCTCTGTTGGAAGATCCCTCCGCGAGGTAGCGATAGCGCTGGAGGACGTCGCACCAGACCGGTTCCATGGCCTCGTCCGGAAGATAGCGGGCGATCACGCGGAGGTTGTTGCGGGTGTCCAGATAGACGGTCCGGTCGCAGCGACGCGCCTGGGCCGTCTTCAGGTGGTCCACGTGCAGATCGGGGAACATGCGCACCCGCCAGCCGCCGCCGGCCAGTCGAAAGGCGAGGTCGTACTCCTCCGCCTGCATGAAAAACGACAGATCCAGCCCGCCGACCGCGTCCAGCGCTTCCTTGCGCAGCCCCACGCCGCAGCCGAGGAACACTTCCGGCAGCGCCGCCCCCTCCAGGCG
>CAZNQN010000058.1:0-9660 GCA_964574925.1 uncultured Phycisphaeraceae bacterium
GGATTCCTTCCCGCCGTTTCCGCAGGGCTTCCAGCTTCGCTTCCAGAGCGGTGCGTTCGGCACCGCCGGCTTTCGCCAGCTCCTCGCGCAGCGAGGCTTCCTGCTGGTCGAAGAACCCCTGCGGATCCGGATGGACGGCGACGGCCGTATCGCCCAGCATCGTTTCCGGCCTCGTGGTCGCCACGACGACGTATGGCGGCTCGCCCGGTTTCGGGTCGATCACCGGATAGCGGAAGTGCCAGAAGTGCCCCTTGACGGTTTCGTAGTAGACCTCGTCGTCGGAGACGGCCGTCTGCAACTGCGTGTCCCAGTTGACCAGTCGCTTGCCGCGGAAGATCAGACCGTCCCTGAACAGTCGGAAGAACATCTCGCGCACGGCACGGGAGAGTCCCTCGTCGAGGGTGAAGCGCGTGCGCTCCCAGTCGCAGGAACAGCCCATCCGCTTGAGCTGGTTGAGAATCCGCGCTTCGTACTCGTCCTTCCACTGCCAGATGCGGCGGACGAGCTCCTCCCGGCCGAGGTCGTGGCGCGTCTTGCCCTCCTGCTCGAAGATACGGCGTTCGACGACGGCCTGGGTGGCGATGCCGGCATGGTCGGTTCCCGGCTGCCACAGCGTGTTGAACCCGCGCATCCGGTGATAGCGGACGAGGATGTCCTGGAGGGTGTTGTTCAGCGCATGGCCCAGGTGCAGCGCCCCCGTCACGTTGGGCGGCGGGATCACGATGGTGAACGTCCGCTCGTGCGGCGTCGGCGGATCGGTCGGGTGCGAGCGGAACGCGCCCGATTCCTCCCACTTGCGATAGACGGCCTCCTCCACCGCGCGGGGATCGTAGCGTTTTTCCAGAACGACCGGACCGCTCATGGCGATTTTGACGACCTCCCCTCGGGTTTATGACGGAAAACGGCCGAAGGTAGGCGGTCCCCCGGAAATGTCAATGCAGCAGTTCGTGCGGCGGGCGGACCCAGCGACCGGCCACGCACGTTTCCGCCACCACCCCATCCGACGCCCCGAACAGAAAGGCGGGCAGCAACGTCTCCGGCGTCCAACCGGCAAGCGACGGATCGTTCAGGTCGAGGGTGAACAGATCGGCCGCATATCCCGGCGCGATCCGCCCGGCATGGACGCCGAGCGCTTCCGCCCCGTGGACCGTGCCCGCCGTCCACAGTGCGTTGGCGGTCCGCCCCTGATCGTCGCGGACCACGCCGCGCCGCTGCTGTTGCAGACGCTGGACGTATTCCAGCCAGCGGAGTTCCTCCGTGAAAGCGATACGGGCGTTGGAATCCGTGCCCACGCAGATCCGCCCGCCGGCGTCGAGCATCGCGGGCACGTCGGCGATGCCGTCGCCCAGATTCGCCTCCGTCAGCGGACAGATGCACACCCGACCGCCGCGGCGGAGGAAGCGTTCCATCTCCGCCGGATCGCTGTGCGTGCAGTGGACGGCCGTGAAACACGCGTCGATCTCGAGCCGTTCGAGCAGCACGCCCAGCGGCGACCGGTCCAGCGCCGCCCGGCACTCCTCGATTTCCTTCGGTTGCTCCTCGACGTGCATGTGAAAGACGAGTCCCCGTCGGCGGGCCTCGCGATGCAACGCGGTCAGGTCGTCGAGGGGAACCGCGCGGATGCTGTGGGCTGCCGCGCCGAGCGCCTGCGTCCCCGCCTCGCAGCGCCCGGCCAGCGCGTCGAACCGTTTCCAGAAGGCCTGCGGCGTGTCGGTGAGAAAACGCCGCTGTGCGTCCGAGGGTGGCCGGCCGATCCCGCCCGTCTTGTAATACGTCATCAACAGCACGATGCGGATGCCCGTGTCGCAGGCGGCCTGGAGGACGGCCTCGTCGAGCGCGAAATCGCCCGGCTGATGATGGTGCAGGTAGTGGAATTCACCCACGGTGGTGATGCCGCAAGCGAGCATTTCCATAAACGCCTGCCGGCTGAGCTCGTACATCCGCTCCGGCGTCATCTCCTCCACCAGGGCATACATCTCCTCCCGCCAGCTCCAGAACGAACCGCTCCCGGTGGGAAAGGTTTCGCCCCGGCCGCGAAGGCCCCGTTGAAAGGCGTGGCTGTGGGCGTTGACCATCCCCGGCAGCAGCGCCCGCTGCCGCAACCGCAACGACGGGCGCAGATCGAGCGCGCCGACGTGGTCGATCGTCCCGTCGTCGGCCACGATCACCTGAATGTCCGGCTCGAAGGACGTTCCCGTCCAGGTGAGGTCCGCCTCGATGATGTGCGTGCTCCGCATGATCGCGCCCCCGGCCGCAAAGTCCGGGCGCATGATACGGAAACGACCGGTGGCGAAAAGAGGCGCCGCGGAAGCACACGTCGCACGGGGAAAATTCCGAAGCCCCTAACGCACGGGAAGACGATCCCTCCTTCGCCCCGGAGTGATGTGTGCGTCCGCGGCGTCTCCGCGCAAGGCAAGGGGGCGAAGACTCGGCGTCAAGACGCGACCCGCCGATCCCCCTATCCGTCAATCGGCTTTTTCTTCTCCGCGATGATGCGTTCCAGGATCTGCGTCAGGTCGTGTTTCGGTGAAAACCCCACCGTCTCCCGGATGCGGTCCAGGCACGGCACCCGCCGCATCATATCGTCGAAGGGACGCCCGTAGGCTTCTTCGTAGGAGAGGTATCGCTTTTCGCTGCGGCTGCCGGTCATGGCGATGATCCTGTCCGCCAGCGCCTCGATCGTGATCTCCTCCGTCGATCCGACGTTGAAGACCCGCCCGGCCGCCGCCGGCGTCTCCATCAGCGCGATCGCCGCCTCCACCGCGTCGGTCACGTCCAGGAAACAGCGGCTCTGCTTCCCCGTCCCGTAGATCAGCAGCGGCTCGTGGTGAAGCGCCCGTTCCACGAACCGGGGCACGACCATCCCGTATTGCCCCGTCTGACGAGGCCCCACCGTGTTGAAGAACCGCGCCACCACCACCGGCAATCCGAACTGCTCGTGATACGCCAGCCCGAGAAACTCGTCGATCGCCTTCGAGCACGCATAGGACCAGCGGGAAAACCGTGTCGAGCCGAGCACCGTGTCGTCGTCCTCGCAAAACGGCACCCGCTCGCTCTTGCCGTACACCTCGCTCGTCGACGCCAGCAGGACCTTCTTGCCGAACTTGTTCGCCACCGCCAGCACCACTTCCGTCCCGTGGATGTTCGTCTCGATGGTGTGCACCGGCCGGTCCACGATCAGTTGCACCCCCACCGCCGCCGCCAGGTGGAACACCACATCCGACCGCTCCACCAGCAGATGTACCGTCTCCTCATTGCGAACGTCGTCGTAGACGAACTGGAAGCGGTCCGTCCCGATCAGGTGGGCGATGTTCTCGCGCCGGCCCGTGCTCAGGTTATCGAGCGCCACCACTTCGTGCCCGTCGGCCAGCAACCGCTCCGCCAGGTGGGATCCGATGAACCCCGCGCCGCCTGTGATCAACGCCTTCATACCGTCACCTCGCGTCTCCGCTCCGCCGAGCCACGGACCCGGACCCGCGCGATCGAACTGTACCGGATCGGGTATCGTTTGCAAAACCGAAAACGCAACCGCAGAAGCCTTCCATCGACCCCCGAACGTCCGCCATGTTCCGGACTCCCTCGCCTGGACAGACGCCCCGTCCGTTCGTAGAGTTCCGAACGCTCCTCCGGGAGTCCGGGGAAGCGTCGGAGGGCGGGCGGTTGTGATCGGCGCCGCATCGTTCGTTCGCACAGGAACGTACGACGAACACGGCGCGGGCGCTCGCCACGGCGCATGGATCGACGGCCCAACCGGAACCGCGACAGCCGGTCTGTGCCTGTCTGCGTGCAACGCACAGGCAGGCGTGTCCGAACGCCGACAGGTGAGGGAGCGGGTTTTTCCGGGATTGGAATGAACCTGTCCCTACACACAGAAAACGATTTGCAGCAGGCCGTCGGAAGGTTCCATGACGCTCGGAGACTCATTGGCGGATGCGTACGCGGCGGGGCTTTCCAACCCCTCGATAGGTTCTTGAGTACGGGGAGGAACAGGCGATGAACACAGACGCGGGGTGGTATTACATCAGAAATGGCGAGACCGTCGGACCGGTCTCACGGGAGGCGTTGCTGGCGGCGCTGTCGTCGGCGGACGGACCGAAAACCCTCGTGTGGGGTCCGGGGGTGAGCGAATGGACGGAGGCGCGGCATGTGGCCGCCCTCCGCACCGGCGCCACCGGCGGACCGACCCCACCCTCGCCGCCGCGGCGTCGCGTCGCCGACGAGATCGACTATGAGATCTTCGGCGACGACATGCAGTTCGTGGAGATCGAACTGGATCCGGGCGAGGTGGTGGTGGCCGAAGCCGGCGGCATGATGTACATGACCGACGGCATCGAGATGCAGACCGTCTTCGGCGACCCCAGCAAGAACCAGGGGTTTTTCGGCAAGCTCTTCGACGCCGGCAAGCGGATGATCACCGGCGAGTCGCTCTTCCTGACCACCTTCGGCGCCACGGGCAACCGCAAGGAGCACGTCGCGTTCGCCGCGCCGTATCCGGGCAAGATCATCCCGTTGCACCTCGACACGCTCGGCGGCGAGATCATCTGTCAGAAGGACGCCTTCCTCTGCGCCGCCCGCGGCGTTCAGGTCGGCATCGCCTTTCAGCGCAAGATTCTCGCCGGGCTGTTCGGCGGCGAGGGATTCATTCTGCAACGGCTCACGGGTGACGGGGTGGCCTTCGTCCATGCCGGCGGCACGATTCAACGACGGGAACTGCGGGCGGGCGAGACGCTCCGGCTTGATACCGGCTGCCTCGTCGCGTTCCAGTCCTCGGTGGACTACGACATCCAGATGACCGGCGGCATCCGCAATTCCATCTTCGGCGGAGAGGGGCTGTTCCTCGCCACCCTTCGCGGTCCGGGCATCGTCTGGCTGCAATCCCTCCCCTTTACGCGCCTGGCGGGGCGGATCCTGGCCAACCTGCCCTCGCGCGGCGGCAAGGGGGAAGGTTCCATCCTGGGCGATTTCGCCAACCTGTTCGAAAGCCGCGACTGAACCCGCCCCTTGCGACCGGCTTCCGCTGCCGCTCTCACGGACACGGCGACGGCGCCGAGAGCGGGTAGCTCCGCCCGCGGAAGGCGTCCAGTCCCCGTGTCACGTCGGAGATGTTCACCAGGCGGTCGGGGACGTCCGGTTCGAGGTCCGCGCGGGCGGTGACCACGGCACACGCTACGTTCTTGAACTTGCTCAGCAAGGCCGTGACGTCGGTGGTCACGTCCACACTCGCATCCGGCACCGTACACGGACACGTGGCGCAGGTTCCGGTGATGTCGCCCCATTGGGGCGTGCCGATCGTCAGGGCCGGGGAGAAGTGGCCGGGGACCGTCGGGTCGCAGGCGCAATCGATCGCCTCCACGCGGTAGGTCGCACCGGGTACGATCTCGCGGTCGCCGACGTGGATCTCCGCCCCCAGCCCGTCCCAGTCCATACAGTGCATCGAGCACTGGAGATCCGCACTCAGCAGTGTCGATGCGGGCAATCCCGGGGCCGGTCCACATCCGCCCGCCGGCGGCACGGATTGCCCGGAGTTCTCGCAATAGGTCGTCGGCGGTCCCACCCACCAGGATTTTCCCACCACGGCGGGGAAGTCGCTCGAGCCGATGAGCGTCACGCGGATCGCCGTCTGCCGCCCGCTGTTTTGCGGCACGAAGGAGAGGTAGCGATTGTTGCCGGGCACCGCGTGCGAGGGCGGCAGGACCGCCAGCGGCGCCTGGGAAGGCGGGCAACAGCTCGGGTCTCCGACACAGTCCGGATCCGCGCAATCGATCGATCCGTCGCAGTCGTTGTCGTTGCCGTCCGTACAGGACGTTTCCTGCCCGCCGCAATCGCTGTCCGCACCGTCCGTGCATCCGTCACAGTCGTTGTCGGCGCCGTCGCCGCATTGTCCGGCTTCCGTGGCCGGCGGGGAGCCGCAATCCGCCGGGCAGGTGCAGGCGTTCTCGAATGCGTCGCACGCGCCGTTGCCGCAACACGAGGGATCACCGGCGCACACCGGATCATTGCAGTCCGCGGCGCCGTTGCAGTCGTTGTCCAGTCCGTCCCGGCAGATTTCGACGGCGTTCGGGTGGACGTTCGGGTCGTTGTCGTCACAGTCCGTCCCGCACGGCGCGGCCGGGAACCCGTCGAGATCGTTGTCGAACTGGCAGTCCGGATCGGCGCAGTCGATCGCCCCGTCGCAGTCTTGTCCAGTCCGTCGCCGCAGTTGGCTTCCGTCGTCGGCAGGGTGGCGCACGAGGTTCCCGCGCCCAAAGGAGCCGCAGGCGCGGTGCAGCAGGCGGCGTCCACGTCGCTGCATGTCCCGAACGGCGAGCAACACGCCTGCACCCCCAGGCACACGGTTCCCGCACCGGCCGGAACGCCCCCGAAAGGATCCTGCGCACAGCTCGCGTCGGCGATCGTGCAGAAGTTCAGCGATCCGAACGGCGTGCTGATCGAACTGCAACAGGCAGAGCAGGCGGACGTCCCGATGCAATCGGAGTCGGCGCAGTCCACGAAGCCGTCGCAATCGTTGTCGATCCCATCCGTGCAGTTTTCGCCCGCGCCGGGATGAACGGTCGGATCGCCGTCGTCGCAGTCGCCGCCGCAGGGTGCCGCCGTGTGACCGTCTCCATCGGCGTCCAGACCGGCACAGGCGGGATCATTGCAGTCGACCAGACCGTTGCAATCGTTGTCCTTGCCGTCCGCGCAGTTGGTTTCCGTGCTTGTCGGCAGGCCGCAGTCGCACGGACACGTGCACGAGTCCTCCGTGGCATCGCATCGACCGTCGCGACAGCCGCTCGCCGTCTGACAGGCGGCGCGGCGGCAACAGGACAGCTCCTGGCAATCGACCACACCGTCACAGTCGTTGTCGATGCCGTCGTGACACAGGGATCCGGTTTCCTCCGTGACGGGGGGGCCGCAATCCGCGGGACAGTTGCAGACCGATTCGCCCATGCCCCCGCTGTATCCGCACACCCCGTCACCACAGGTGCAGGCGGCGTCTCCCGCACAGTCCGGATCGAGACAGTCGACGATGGCGGTGACGAAGGAATCACAGTCGTTGTCCAGCCCGTCGGTGCACAGACCGGTCTCGGTCGCCGTCGGTTGTCCGCAATCCGCGGGACAGTTGCAGGAACTCTCGAACGTGCTGCACAGACCGTCACCGCAACAGGCGGTCAGGTTGCCGAAACAGTCGGAATCCGTGCAGTCGATCGCCCCGTCACAGTCGTTGTCCAGCCCGTCGGTGCAGCTCGTCTCGAGGGCGGCCGGCGGACCGCAATCCGCCGGACACGAACAGACGCTCTCCCCGCCGTCGCACGTACCGTTTCCGCAGCAGACGGTGAAACAATCCGTGTCGTTGCAATCCACGGCCCCGTCGCAGTCATTGTCCAGTCCGTCGGTGCACAGTCCCGCTTCCGTCGCCGGCGGCGGACCGCAATCCAGGACGCATGTGCAGATGTCCGAGGGAGAACAGACACCGTCCGGACAGACGGGATTTCCACAGACTCCGGGCGTGATCGCGCATCCCGGATCGGCGCAGTCGATCAGGCCGTTGCAGTCGTTGTCGAGACCGTCGGTACAGAAGACCGGCGCCTCGGAGATGGGAGATCCGCAATCGAAGGCACAGTTGCAGACGGTTTCCGTCGGCGCATTGCAGATATTGTCCCCGCAGCCCGGCGGGCCACAGGTCGGCTCCCACGGAATGCAATCCGGATCCGCGCAGTCCGCCACCCCGTCGCAGTCGTCGTCGATGCCGTTGGCGCAGGTTCCGAAAGGTGCCGTTTCGAATGCCGCCGGCGCGCCGCAGTCGGCGGGACACGTGCAGCGCTCGGCAGTGACGCACGTTCCATCCCCGCAGGTTCCTCCACAGGCGACGTCCGCGAAACAGTCGGGGTCGGCACAATCCACGAGCGAGTCACAGTCGTTGTCGAGCCGGTCCGCGCACGATCCGGTTTCACTGACCGGCGGCGTCCCGCAGTCCGTGGAACACGTGCACAACTCCGCCGGCAGACACGTGCCGTCCGGACAGACCCCCGCGCAGTTCGCGGCGTTGATGCAATCGACGTCGAAACAGTCGACGACACCGTCACAGTCGTTGTCGAGTCCGTCGCCGCAGAGACTGCCCGTTTCCGGGGCCGGCGGGCCGCAGTCGATGCCGCAGGTACAGATCTCCGCCGGCACACAGAGACCGTCACCGCACACCACGCAGACAGGATCCGAATGACAGTCGGGATCGGCGCAGTCGATGAGCAAATCGCAATCATCGTCCAGCCCGTCATTGCACGCCCCGGTTTCCGACGCCGGCGGCGCGCCACAGTCCGGCGCACAGGTGCACAGCTCCGAAACGTGACAGGCGCCGTCCCCGCACGTGCCGCCGCACAAAGGATCGGGAGCGCAGTCCGCATCCGCGCAATCGACGGTCCCGTCGCAATCGTTATCCATCCCGTCGGCGCACGCCCCGGCCTCGGGAACCGGCGGACCGCAATCCTGCCCGCAGTTGCACGAGCTTTCGGAAGCCTGGCACGTTCCATCGCCGCAGGTACAGACGAGCGCGCCCGCACAGTCCGTATCCGCACAGTCGGCCGCTCCGTCACAGTCGTTGTCCACCCCGTCCAGGCAGTTCACGCCGGGGGTTTCATGCAGGGCCGGAGAACCGCAATCCGGCGGACAGGTGCACACGTCCTCTCCGCTTTCGCAGACGCCGTTTCCGCAGACGGTTCCCGCCGGCGCAAGCATCGCACCGGCCCGTGCGACGGCCAGGGGAACACCTCCCCACCAGGGGTTCGGGAACGGACAAACGAAGACGACGAAACAGATCACCCCGCCGAGGCGTCGGCCCGCAAGTCGGCATCCAGACATGACACACCTCCATCCAAACAGGACCACGAAGTCGGACAGGTCGCAGAGGAAATCGCGGTCTTCTGAGGAGCGGCCCGAACGAAGGCGGCACCGGCAGGAGGCGCGACGTTGCCTGCAGCGAGATGCCCCAACTCCCTCTGTAAGGGGAAGCGACATTTTACCTCAAGCTCCCTCTTGAATCCAAGAAAAAAGTGATGCTGAAATATCGGACGTGGCAGCCCCCGCAGGCCCTTGGACGGCGTGGCCCGGACAGCGGACCTCCCGCGAGGGCACCGAACAGGCATCCGCCCGCGTTGCCGACGAGGCCGGAATGGCCTTAATAAGGGCAGCGCCGGGCGGTGCCCGGGGGCGAAGCCTCCCGCGGCGAGGTCGAGGACTCCCGATCCGGCACCGGCGGAGAGGTTGAGGGGCTTCAATGAGCGACCGGCGGCAGGACCAGGGCGATCATGCGAAGGTGTGGCTGTCCGCAGGCATCGGCGATGTCGGCCACGCGTCCGGAAAGCGTTCTCCGGAATCCAAGGACGCAGACGGAATCGAACGGACCGTCGATCTCGCATCCGTCGGGACGCCGGAATCCTTTCTGGACCGCCTCCTTGAGGACCGTGCCGGGCAGGCGCCGGGCCCGCCGCTGCGGGCGGTGCGGCTGCTCGTGGTCCCTGCGGAGGAAGAGGTGTTGGTGACGCGGATCGTCCCGTGGTTGCGGGCGATGCCCGGCCGCGGTGTCAGGGACGTGACATTGACGTTCCAGACGGCGGGCGACGGTGCCGAAGAACGCGGATCGCCCGCGCTGGCGGAGCGGCAGCACCTGGCCGAGATGCGCGAGCA
>CAZNQN010000059.1:0-502 GCA_964574925.1 uncultured Phycisphaeraceae bacterium
AACGGCGTTTCGCCGTTTCCTCCGCGGATGCGGGGCGGCGGGGGCGAATCCGCATCATGGATTCGGGCGATTCTTGCCGAGAAAAGCCGGGGGAGGGGGATGGATCCGTACCGCCCTGCGCCGCTGGAGGAGATCGACGTGTAGGGGTCTCGGCGAGCGTGAACCGGGGCGGGGGTCGAGCTTGTCGGAGGAGGTGGCGCATGGGACGACGCGCTTGGATCGGCGGGATGCTCGTGGCGGGGTTGGTGGGACTTGGCGGTTGTTCCCAGACGCGGCCGAGCGCCCTGACGCCGGGGATGGCGAAGAAACACATCCGGCGGGGAGTGACCACCCAGGCGGAAATCATCGAGGTCTTCGGAACGCCCAACGTGATCACCATGAAAGAGGGGCGGGAGATGTGGGTGTATGACAAGGTGTCGAGCCGGCGGACGAGTGCGTTCTTCGGGTTCGGGGGGCTCGGCGGTGGCGGCGGGAGCGAGGGATTCGGCGGCGGTGCGCTCGG